>JBJTPO010000091.1:0-4591 GCA_046075145.1 Planctomycetota bacterium | reverse complement strand
TTCAACTGGCCGTAGCGGCGGCTCTTCCGCCGCCGGACGATCGCGGAACCGGACGGCTTCCGCGGCTTGCGGGTGCCGCCGCCCTTGGCGCTCTTGCCGGTGGGGCTGACCGGGTGGCGACCACCCTTGGTCCGACCCTCGCCACCGCCGTGCGGGTGGTCGATCGGATTCATCGCGGTACCGCGCACGTGGGGCCGGATGCCGAGCCAGCGGGAACGACCGGCCTTGCCCAGCCGCACGTTCATGTGCTCGGAGTTGCCGATCACGCCGATCGTGGCCCGACAGGCGACAGGCACCCGACGGATCTCGCCGGAGGGCAGCGTCAGCTGGGCCCAGCCGGCCTCACGGGCCACGAGCGAGGCGGCCGCGCCGGCCGAGCGGCACATTCGCCCGCCCCGGCCCGGCTGGAGCTCTATGTTGTGAATCTGCATCCCCAGCGGAATGGCCGACATCGGCAGGCAGTTGCCCACCTCGGGCGGCGCCGAGTCGCCGCTCTCGACCTTGCGGCCCACGACAAGCCCGTCGGGAGCGAGGATGAACCGCTTCTCTCCATCGGCGTAGACCACGAGCGCCACGCGGCAGGTGCGATTGGGGTCATACTGGATCGACTGCACCGTCCCGGGCACGCCGTCCTTGTTCCGCCGGAAGTCGATCAGGCGATAGTGCTGCATGTGACCGCCGCCGCGGTGCCGCGCGGTGATCTTGCCCTGATTGTTACGGCCACCCTTCTTATGCTTGCGAATCCGCAGCCCCTTCGGGGCTTCGGCGTTCGGCGTCAGCTCGGCGAAGTCCGAGACGCTCGCATTGCGGCGCCCAGCGCTAGTCGGCTTGTAGGTGCGGATGCCCATGGCTCGCTTGATTCAGTTCAGAAGGTGTGATCGAGAAGAGGCTTGGTCGAGAACGGATTGAGCTAGAACAGGTTGATCTTGGACTCGGGCTCGAGGGTCACGATCGCCTTCTTCCACGGCTTCGTGACCGACGTCCGCACCCTGCCCCGGCGAGTCTTGCCGCGGCGATTTTGGATGGCGACCTTCTCGACCTTGACGTTGAACAGTTCCTCGACGGCCCGGCGGACGTCGGCCTTGGTCGCCTCGGTCGCGATCTCGAACGAATAGGCGTTGTTGCGGTTGGCCCGGTGCATCCCCTTCTCCGTGACCAGCGGCCGGAGAATGACGTGCGACGGAGCGAGCCGGGGATTGAGCGCGGGCTGCGGGGGGACGGGCACGGCCATGGGTCAGGTCGCCTCCTTCGCTGACGTGTCCTGACGGGACTTGGCCGGCCGGGCCGCCGAGCGACGGGCTGGCTTTCGAGCGACCGGAGCCGACGCCTTCGCCGAGGCCCGAAACGCGTCGAGCGCGGCCTTTGTCATCACAATCGCACGCGGCCGCAGGATCGACCAGGCATTGAGTTCGCCGACCGGAGACACCGAAACCCCGTCTATGTTGCGGGCGCTCTTCCAGACCGCGGCATCGTGCTTCTCGGGAGCCACGAGCACGGTGCGCTCGCCGACCCCCAGCGCCGCCAGCATCTTGGCGACCGGGGCCGTCTTGGGGCCGGCCAGGGAAATCGCGTCCACGAGTTTCACCTCGTCGTCGGCCAGGCGGGAAGCCAGCGCCATCCGCGTGGCCGTCTGCAGCGCCTTGCGGGGCATCCGCCAGCCGAAGTCGCGGGGCCGCTTGGCGAAGATGTGGCCGCCGCCCCGCCGCGTGCCGCTCCGCCGCGCGCCGGCCCGGGCGTTGCCCGTGCCCTTCTGCCGGTAGAGCTTCTTGGTGGAGCCGGCGACCTCGCCGCGGGTCTTGGTCTTCTGGGTACCCTGCCGGGCATTGGCCTGATACATGACCACCGCGTCGTGCAGCAGTTGCTTGCTGACCGTCGGGGCCAACTCGGCCGGATCGATCTCATAGCTGCCGACCTGCTTGCCGGCCATGTCATAGACGGCGAGGTTCATTTCGCACCGCCCTTCTTCTTGCCGGTCGGCGCCGCGACGCCGACCTTCTTGATCTTGTTCGTCTTGAGCACGGTCACGAACGCGCCGTTCGGCCCGGGCACCGCCCCCCGCACGAGCAACAAGTTGGAACCCTTGTCGACCCGCACCAGCTTCACGTTTCGCATCGTCGACCGCTCGTTGCCGTAGCGGCCGGCCATCCGCTTGCCTTTGAACACGCGGCCCGGCGAGGTGTTCTGCCCGGTGCCACCCTGGTGGCGGTGCACCTTCTTGACGCCGTGCGTGGCCCGCTGCCCCTTGAAGCCGTGCCGTTTCATCACGCCGGCGGTGCCGCGACCCTTCGTGACGCCGACCACGTCCACGAACTCGACGCCCTCGAAGACGTCGACGGTGAGCGATTGCCCGACCTCGACCCCCTCGTACACGCCCCGCAACTCCCGCACGAATCGCTGCGGCTCGCAGTCGGCCTTGGGCAGCGTGGCCACGCCGGCCTCGGCCCGCCGCTTGGCCCTGCGGCCGTCGAGTTTGGCCACCTGCCCGCGAAGGGACCGGCTGGCGAGCCGCCGCGGCTTGTTGGCGAATCCGATCTGCACGGCGGCATAGCCGTCACGCTCCGGCGTCCGCACGAACGTGACCGGACAGGGACCGGCCTCGATCACGGTGACCGGCACCACGACGCCCGACTCGGCATCGAAGATCTGCGTCATGCCGACCTTGCGGCCCAGCAGACCCGGCCGCCCCGGCTTGTCGGGGCTGCTGGCGGAAGCGGACGCTACGGCGGGGCTCGAGTTGGTGGCCATGATTATCATCGCGGTCGCATCGCCGACAACAGCCGTCGCCCCAGAGCCCAAAGCCCTGCAGCATGACCGCCCTCACGCTCGAAGCCGTTGGCTCGGGGAGCACCCAGACCTGTCACCCCCGAGGGGCTACCGTTGGCCGGACCTTACCCGCGACGCCTTCCAAGCATGCCGTTCGTCGAAGCTCCCGTGTTCCTTGAGGTTCCTCTCGTCTCCGTCTTTCCTGCCCGCGGGATCACCGCGAGGAGGCCTTGATCTTGATGTCCACGCCCGCCGGCAGGCTCAGTTTGTTGAGCGCCTCAATCGTCTTGGCGGTCGCCTGAATGATGTCGATCACCCGCTTGTGGGTACGAATCTCGTACTGCTGCCGGGCCTTCTTGTCGATGTGGGGACTCGAAAGCACCGTGTACCGCTCGATGCGGGTGGGCAGCGGGATCGGCCCGTGCACCTCGGAGTTGGTCCGCTTGGCCGTATCCACGATCTCTGCCGCGCTCTGATCGAGCACGGCATGGTCGTAGGCCTCCATGCGGATGCGGATGATTTCCTGGGTCGGACCAGCCACGTGACAACGCTCCTCGGACGAATCGATCATCGGGCGGATCGATTGATCCTCCGACGCAGGCGGGCGAAACGCACGCCTCCCGGCGACACACCCCACGTTCGAGGGAACGCGGATGCCGCAGCGGGCGAGTCACGAAATGTAAGAGCACCGCGAGGGGCTGTCAATGACCCTCCAAGAAACGGCTTTCGGCGGAAAACCGGCCCGGAACGCCGCGTCCGTGGTGGCGCAGGCTCAGGGTCGCCCGTGCCATCTCGCCGGACGCTGCAGCGTCGTGGGCCACGCGGGCTCGGGGCTGCCGGTCCCCGTCGCCCGGACGCTCACGGAGGGCATCCTGCCCTCCGTTCGCTCGATGCTGGCTGCGCTTTCGGCATCCTGCCTGCGCTTGCCAGCAACGCCGGCTCCGGGGAACCGGCAACCCCTCGCAGCCCAACGGTCGAAGGGGACTGCACCCGTAGGGGACTGTCCCCTTTCAGCAGTCGCCTCCGATTCGTCTGCACGCCCGTCGCGCGCCACAACGCGCACGAACACGGCCGCCCGGATGTGCGGCCGGCGGGCGGAGGCCCGCCAAGGCAGCAATGGCCAGGGATGGCATTGCTGCCGTAAAGCCAGCAGCCCGGCGGGCGTATCACAAGTAGGCGTCGGCGGTTTCCGCCGGCGCTGGGCCGTATTTGAGCGGGGCCATCGTGAAGCTCGCCCGGCCCTGGCTCACGCTGCGAACCGCCGCCGAGTAGCCGAACATGCTCGCCAGCGGGGCCTCGGCCGTGAGCACGGTCGCCCCGCCGCGAATCTCGGTGGCCGTGATGATCGCCCGCCGCTGCTGGAGGTCGTTGATCACGTCGCCGAGGTGCTCCTCCGGCACGGTCACCTCGACCTTCATCACCGGCTCCAGCAGCACGGAACCTGCGGCCGTGAGCAGGTTGTCGATCGCGTCGGCCGCCGCGATCCGGATCGCCACGTCGCCTGGCGGCGGCTCCGGAATCGGGCTCTCCAGCACCACGATCCGCACGCCCCACAGCGGGCAGCCCTTGCCGCCCCCCCGCTCGGCGTTCTCGCGAACCGCCTCGGTCATCGTGGCGGCGATCCCCGCCAGGGCCTCGCTCTCCGGAAACCAGCCCTGCTCGACGGTCACCGGAGCCTGCTCGCCGGTTGGCTCACCACGAACGGTGACGGTGGCCACGAGCGCCTGCCCGGCAACCTGACGGTTCGATTCACCCACGGCCGTCGCAGCCCGCCCGAGCGTCTCCTTGTAGCTCACCCGCGGCTTGTGAACGCGGCAATGGAGGTTGA
>JBJTPO010000090.1:0-1434 GCA_046075145.1 Planctomycetota bacterium | reverse complement strand
CTACCTCGTGGGCAAGCCGGGCGAGCCTATCCGCTCCTACCTCGACATCCCGGGGATCGTGGCCCTGGCCAAGGACCGAGGCGTGGACGCCATCCATCCCGGATACGGCTTCCTCTCGGAGAACCCGGAGTTTGCGGCGGCCTGCGCCGCGGCCGGGATCACCTTCGTCGGCCCGCGGGTCGAACTGCTCCAGACCCTGGGCGACAAGACCGCGGCCCGCGAGCTCGCCGCCCGGGCCGGCGTGCCGATCCTGGCCGGCAGCGCCCAGCCGCTCTCGAGCCTCGCCGACGCCAAGAAAATAGCCCGCGACCTCGGCTACCCCGTGATCCTCAAGGCGGCCCACGGCGGCGGCGGCCGCGGAATGCGGGTGGTGCGCGGCGAGGAGGAGCTGGCCGTCGCCTTGGAAAGCGCGCAGCGAGAGAGCAAGACCGCCTTCGGGTCGGCGAGCGTGTTCGTGGAGAAGTTCATCCAGCGGGCCCGCCACATCGAGGTTCAACTGCTTGGTGACCTGCACGGCAACCTCGTGCACCTCTTCGAGCGCGACTGCTCCGTCCAGCGGCGGCACCAGAAGGTGGTCGAGGTGGCCCCCGCGCCAAACCTCGCCCCCGCGCTCCGCGACGCGATCTGCGACGCGGCCCTGGCGATTGGCCGCACGGCCCGCTACGAGAACGCCGGCACCGTCGAGTTCCTCGTCGACGCCGACTCCGGGAAGTTCTTCTTCATCGAGGTCAACCCCCGGATCCAGGTCGAGCACACCGTGACCGAGGAGATCACCGGGATCGACATCGTGCGGCGGCAGCTGCTCGTGGCGCAGGGCCACAGGCTGTCCGATCCCGAAATCGGCCTCGGCGACCAGGCGGCGATCCGCTCGATGGGGGCGGCGATCCAGTGCCGCGTGACCACCGAGGATCCCGAAAACCGCTTCCTGCCCGACTACGGTCGGATCACGGCCTACCGCTCCGCCAGCGGCATGGGGATCCGGCTCGACGCCGGCAGCGCCTTCTCCGGCGCCGTCGTCACCCCCTACTTCGACTCGCTGCTGGTGAAGGTCACCGCCCGCGGGCTCACGCTCGAGGAGGCGGCCGGCCACGTGGAGCGGTGCCTGCAGGAGTTCCGCGTCCGCGGGGTGAAGACCAACATCCCGTTCCTCGTGAACCTGTCACGCATCCCGAGTTCCTCGCCGGCAAATGCACCACCCGGTTCATCGACGAGACGCCGGCCCTGTTCGACTTCCCCGTGCGGCGCGACCGGGCCACGAAGCTCCTCGAATACCTCGGCGACGTGATCGTCAACGGCAACGCGCTCGTGAAGGGTCGGCCGGCAGCCGTTCGCCGCGAGCCCGCCCCGATCCCGGAGCACGACCGGCTGGCGCCGCCGCGGCCGGGCACCCGCGACCGGCTCAAGGAACTCGGCCCGGAGAAGTTCGCCGCCTGG
>JBJTPO010000089.1:0-2692 GCA_046075145.1 Planctomycetota bacterium | reverse complement strand
CGGCCGCCGGCCGCACCTCCGGGCGGCCGTAATCCTAGGGTCGACGAGGGGTTGCCCGTGCCAATCGAGCGGCGTAGGAAACCGAGCGCAGCCCGGAGGGCGAAAGCGAGGGTTCCTCCGAGCGACCGGAGGGCAGGATGCCCGCAGGGAGCGTCCGGCGAGATGGCACGGGCAACCCCGACCCACCGTTTGACTCGCAACCAAACGGGCGCACAAGCCACACCATGAGCGACACCACCGAGCCGGGCAGTTACTTCGTCGCCAACTATCCGCCCTTCTCCCGGTGGACGGCCGACGCGGTGCCGGACGTGCTCGCCGCCTTCGACCGGCCGGCGACCGATACGTCGCTCGGGCTCTACCTCCACGTGCCGTTCTGCCGCAAGCGGTGCAAGTTCTGCTACTTCCGGGTGTACACCGACGTGGCGGCGGCCGACGTCGAACGGTATTCGCAGGCGCTCGCGGCCGAGGCGGCCCTGGCGGCGGCCCGGCCGGCGGTCGCGGGCCGGCCGCTGCGTTACGTCTACGTCGGCGGCGGCACGCCGTCGTTCCTGTCGGTGAAGCAGCTCGAGCGGCTGGTGGCCGGGATCCACGAGAGCTTCGGCTGGAGCGCCGCCGAGGAGGTGACCTTCGAGTGCGAGCCGGGCACGCTTTCCGAGCCCAAGGTGGAGGCACTCAAGGCGCTGGGCATGACGCGGATCTCGCTGGGCGTCGAGAACTTTGATGACGCGATCCTGGAGGCCAACGGCCGGGCCCACCTCTCGGCCGAGATCCTCCGGGCCTGGGACTGGATCAAGGCGGCGAAGTTTCCCAACACCAACGTCGACCTGATCGCGGGAATGGTCGGGGAGACCTTCGAGTCGTGGCAGGCCACGGTCGCGAAGACGCTCTCCCTCGAGCCCGACAGCGTGACGATCTACCAGATGGAACTGCCCTTCAACACGGTGTTCGTCCGCGACGCGAAGGACGGCGGCGGAGCCGTGCCGGTGGCCGACTGGCCGACCAAGCGGCACTGGGTCGACTGGGCCTTCGACCGATTCCTGGAGCGGGGCTACGTCGTCTCGAGCGGCTACACGCTCGTTCGCGATCCGGCCCGCGTGCACTTCAAGTATCGCGACATGCTTTGGGAAGGGGCCGATCTCGTGGCCCTCGGCGTGGCGAGCTTCGGCCACCTCTCGGGCGTGCACTACCAGAACGAGCCGCACTGGGAGCCCTACCTGACGGCGGTCGAGGGGGGCCGCCTGCCGATCCACCGCGGCCTGGCGGCCACGCCGCGGGAACTGCTCGTGCGGGAACTGGTGCTGCAACTCAAGCGGGGCCGCCTCGACGTGGCCCGACTGAAGCGGAGGTTCGGCGTCGATCCGCTCGTCGAATGGGCCGACGTCTGGGCCCGGCTGCAGGCCGATGGGCATCTGGAGCAGGTCGCTCCTGAGCCCGTGCTCACCCGGCAGGGGCTGCTCCAGGTCGACTCGCTCCTGCCTGCGTTTTTTCCCGCTGGCTGAGCCGGCTCCCCCGGCATCGGGCCGCATTTGTTAGGCTCCCTCAGGCTTTGGTGCCGTTAGGAATCGGCTCCAAAAACGGTTTTCCCGGAGACGACGCGGCATCCCGCAGGGGTGCCCTCACCGCCTTCGGCGAGAACCATCCCGTGCACCGAGTCGCCCTGCCCGTGCCCGCACCGACCACCGACACCGAGCGCCTTGCCTGCCCAGGGTCGAAGCCGCTGCGAGACCGGCTGCGGGCGATGGCGGCCGACCTCGTGGCCCCCTGGCGGACCGACGGTGTTCCCGGCGGCGTTCGCGGTGTCGCGGGCCTGCGGCAGCAGGCGGCCCTGCTCGTGGGGCGGGCCGGCGGGTCGCAGGACCACGTCGGCTGGATGATGGTCACGCTCGTTTCCGAATACTGGCGTGGTCGGCTCTCCGCACTGCCGTCGGGCCGCAAACTGCTGCTCCTGCCCGACTGCCCGCTCTGCCGGGGCGACGACCACGAGGCCGCGGGCGTTCCGGGCACCTGCGGAGCCGGCTGCGGGATCGCCACGATCTGGGCCGCCGCCCGCGACAGTGGCTGGGCGGTCGAGCCGACTTCCCGGGCGGTGTCGGCCATCGGCTCGCTGCTGGCTGGGCAATACGACGGCGTGCTCGGCGTGGCCCGACTTCGCGACCTGAAGAAGGCGTTCGGCATGCTGCCAGCTTTCGCCCTGCCCGTGGCGGCGGTGCCGTACGAGCCGCTGACGACCCGGCGTGACCGGCCCACGTCGTGCGCCGCGGACCTCGCTGCCAAGGCGATCGATGTGGACTGCGTTCTTGGTCTGCTCGGCGTGGCCGGAGGCGCGGCGGCGCCCGTTGGCGATTATCTGCCGCTGCTCCGCGAGGCGGCCGAGATGTTCACCTCGCCCGCGTTGGCCGGGCTCGCAGATCGCCTCGGCGCATCGGGCCTGCTCGGCACGGGGGCTGCCGGCCTGGCGGCGGACGTGCCGCCGCTCGACGCCGCGGCCGCGATCTCCGCCGACTTTCTCGCCCGGGGCGGGAAGTTCCTGCGGCCGTTCATCACGCTGGCCGCGTTCGACGCCGTCACCGCCGACCGGGCCGAGGCGGGCGACCGGGGTGAGCCGCCGGCCGACCGCGAGGCCGCCCGCGCGGCGGCGGTGGCCATCGAGATCTTCCACAAGGCGTCGCTCGTCCACGACGACATCGAAGAC
>JBJTPO010000088.1:0-11208 GCA_046075145.1 Planctomycetota bacterium | reverse complement strand
GCCGGCAGCCACCTCGATCTGGACTCGGTCGACGAACACGAAGAGCCTTCCGCGGTTGGGGGACGTCCGCGACCGGGGGACATCCGCGGGGATGGGCCTTCCGCCGCGTGGGCCCTGCGAGGCTGGCCGCGCTCAGGCCGTGGCGGCCGTGACCACGCTTACCCGCCGCCCCTCGCGGTCGAACAGGACGGTGCCGTCGGTGAGGGCGAAAAGCGTGTAGTCCGAGCCCATGCCCACGTTGTGGCCAGGGTGAAACTTCGTGCCCACCTGCCGCACCAGGATGTTGCCGGCCCGCACGACCTGCCCGCCGAACTTCTTCACGCCGCGGCGCTGGGCGTTGGAATCGCGACCGTTACGGCTGGATCCCTGACCTTTTTTGTGTGCCATCGTTTCACCCTTCGCCGAATGCTGCAGGCCGCGAACCGCGGCCGGATCCCGGAGTCTAATCTCAGTTCTCGTACCGGAAAACCCAGGAGTGGTCAATGCCCTCGTGCACCGCCAGGGCCTCGCGAAACAACTCGGGCCCCTGGGGGCCAAACATGGCCGCCACGAGCTTGTCTCGCTGATCCTGCGGGGCCGCTCCGACGGCCGTCGCGATGGCCTCGAAGGCGTCGCGGGCATCGAGCTTGGCGAGCGTGGCAGGGTCGGCCTCGGTGACCTGGATCGCGGCGAGGGTCCGTGCCATCTCGACCGCCCGCCGCAGCCAGTCGAGCCGGGGCGCGGCCGCCCCGAATACCGCGACCGCACGGGCCTTGCGGCTGGCCAGGTCGGGGGCCTCGTCGAGCCCGCGGGCAATCTTGGCCAGCGACTCGAGCGGCTTGGCCGCCACCGTCTGCGGTGTGAGCCCGAGCGGTTCGAGCGCCCGGCGACGGGCGGCGTCGAGTTCGGCATCGACCGGCCCGGCGGCCGCCCGGGCGAGCGCCTCGATCGACTCCACACCCGCATCGCCGAACAGTTCTCGGGCGGCCTGACTGCGGGCCGCGGGATCGGCCACGGCGGCAAGGCCCGCGAACACCGTCTCCAGCGGCTTGAGGCTGGTGCCCGGCCCCTCCCCCGCCGGTTCGACGAGTCCGTCGGAGTCCCAGGCGAGCTTCAGTCGCGTGAGCCCGAGTGCCGGCTGGGCCGTGACCCGCTCCGGCCAGCTGAGCGCCGCCAGCACGCGGCCGCCCAGCGACACCCGCTCGAACATCCCGCGGTAGCCGATGCTGATCGCTTCTTTGCCCGCCGCGTCGCCCGGCCTCCAGAAGTCGAGCCGCAGACTCTCCAGCGTCTGTTCGATGTGCTGGCCGGGAGGGTCGTCGGGGCCGATGGCCGCGCCGGTCCGCTGGCGCCAGCGGATGGCGTTGGTCAGCCCGCGGACGTAGATGGAAAAGTAGTCGATCCGCGGATCGACGACCTCCCAGATCGCCACGCCCCAGCGTTCCTCGCCGGGCGGAATGTCGGAGGCCGACATCGCGGCGCTGTCGAGGAACTGCCGGGAGGCATCCTCGCGCAGCCGGATGGCATCCATCGCGGACGGCACGAGCCGGTCGAGGTAAGCCCGATAGGAGGAGAGGCCCTCGTCGTCCGCCAAGCCCTCGCGGCTCTCGAGCACGAAATGCGGCAGAAACCGGACGGGCTCCTCGAACGCTTCCACGGCCCGCTGGGCCGGATCGGGCTCACCCTCGTCGTTTTTGCCGATCACAAGCCGGCGACCACCGACGTTCTTGACGCGATAGACGAGATACCAGACGGAGGCCCGCCGCATTCGCCCATCGCCGGCGGGAATGTCGACGTCAATCTGCCGGGGCGGCTTGAAGGCGAACTCGAGGCACCAGATGTCACGCGGATACTCGAGCCGTCGCGCGAGCTCCACGAAGGTCGTGTTGGGAGCCGCCCGCTTGGGTACCCAGGCGAGCGACTGCTGCCCCTTCGTCACCTCCACAAGCGGACCCCGCTGAATCGCATCGTCGAGGGCCGCGTCGGCCGCGATGACGGTGAGCACCCCCGGGGCCAAAGACCGAAAGCCACGCGGCCCGTCGGCGGCCTCGCTCATCATCGCCGCCGCCACCAGGGGCATGACGAGGGCCAAACGCGACGCAACCCCGCGGGGCCAAGGGCCCCCGGTCGCCCCGCGCCAGCGTCGTCCCGACCAAGAGATCATGCGGAGAAATGTACCGCGGGCGGCCCGAAAGCCGCAGAAAGCGCAAATTTTACCCCAACCTCCCGCTTTTCCTTGATTGCCCCATGTACCGAGGGCACACTCGTCGGGTCTTCGGAAATCTACCGGAAAACTGGCCTTCGCTGGCCGGGCTTCCGACAAGAGACTCCGGCCGAGCAGCAGCGCCGGGCCTCGTGGGCCGGTGGCTCCTCGGAAGAGTTCGGCATTCGAGACCGCAGCCCATCATGCTTCGGATCAATCCGCTCCAACCCCCGCGACCGTTTGCCGTCGCACCGACCTCCGCCGCCCACCGGACGGCGGACAGGGGCGGGTTCGTCACGGCCGAGGACTACGACTCCACGGGCATCATGACCGGCGTCGACCCGTCCGAGTCCAGGTATTGGTGGGTGCCGGAACTCTACGGCCCCGAGCCGGCCCGGACCGCAGGGATGTCTCAGGCGACCAGCCGCACCGGCGAGCCCACGGCCGCGGCAGCCTGATCGACCTCGGCGGCCAGGGCCGCATAGTCTTCGGCGCCGTGCGAGGCCGGGGCGTAGTCGAAGATCGACTGCCCGAAACTGGGCGCCTCCGCCAGGCGGATGTTGCGACGAATCCTGGTCGCGAACAGGCGGCCGCCGGCCCACGCGGGGTGGGCCCCGTCGGCCTGGGAAAAGAAGGCCTCCACGTCGCGGCCGATTTCGCTCGCCAGCCGCGTGCCGGCCTCGTACATGCAGAGCGCCACCCCCAGGAGCCGGAGCTGCGGATTGACGTGCTCGGAGACGAGTTCGATCGTTTCGAGAAGCTTGCTCAGGCCGTGGAGGGCGAGAAAATGCGGCTGCAGGGGCAGCAGCACTTCATCCACCGCCGCCATGGCGTTGAGCGACAGCAGCCCGAGCGAGGGGGGACAGTCGATCACGAGGTAGTCAAACCGCGGCTCGGCGGTGATCCGGTCGCGCAGGATCGTCTCCCGACCGGGCCGGCCGGCGAGGGCCATTTCGACCGCCGAGAGATCGATGTGCGACGGCACCACCGCGAGCGTGTCACTGACGGGAACGATCGCATCGGCGAGCGGCCGGCCGGCGGTGATCACGTCGTACGCCGACACTCCGGTGCCACCGGGGGCCACGCCGACGTGCAGCGTCGCGTGGGCCTGCGGATCAAGATCGATCAGGCACACCCGCCGCCCGGAACGCGCCAGGGCCACCGCGAGGTTGACCGACGTCGTCGTCTTGCCGACCCCGCCCTTCTGATTGGCGACGGCGATGGATCGCATGATGGGTGTCTCGGGGAGGAAATGGGGAAAGCGGCGCGGCCGGGGAGGATACGGTCCGCCGCGGCCCCATCAAAAGCCCGATTTCCGCGGGAGAAACCCGCTTTTCGTGGCCGCGATCCACTTCCGCAGCCCGGGGGCGATCGGCCCGAGGATGATCCGGCCCGGCCTCCCGACCAGCGTTGCAAAGCCGGGCTCGTCGAGGTCGAAGGCGACCACGGCCGCCGGAATGGAGGCGTTGTCGCCGGCAAAGAAGGCGATGGCCTCGTCCCAAGCTCCGGGGGGCAGCCGCCCATCGGCCTCGTCGCCGCCGCCATGGGGCTGCTGGAAGGTGGCGTCCCAACGAAAGTTGACATCTTCGAGGAGCCCCCGGCGCAGATGGACGAGGCCGGGCGCCCGCGAGATCTCGAGCCGCGACGTCGACAGCACGCTCGGCCCGTCGGCGGCGAGCGACCAGAGTTCCACCCGCGGGGCGGCCTGGATGCTCCGGGCCACGGCGGGGCCGTAGAAGGACAGGCAGCGCCGCGTCTGGCCCCACTGAAACCACACGGCAAACCCCGCCAGACCGAGGGCCAGGAGGACGAGCCCCAGCACCAGCCCGGTGCCGATGGCAGGTCCGTTCGCCGCTCGCGGCGAGGGGTCGAGACGAGGCGGCGGGAGGCGGGAGTGCGACACGGGCGGGTGCTTCAATGACGCGGGACCGGCTGCGACGAGACGCCGGTCGCCGCCGGCCCCGCGGCCCGATATATATAGTCGGTTGCGAGGAGCAGGCCCGAGGGCCTGCGGAGGATCCGCCCGAGGAGCATCGTCCGTGGCCAACGCCTTCGATCCCTACCGTGAAGCCCTGGTCGTCGAGCAGCACACCGTCTGGCCGGCCGATTACGAGGACTGGTCGGCGGGCGACAAGGCCCGGGTCGAGGCCCTGCTCCACGCGGCCCCGGCCGACGCCGCCGACCTGGACTACGTCCGGCAGCACACCGGCTTCGCCCGCGTCATCAACGTGACGCCTGCCGATCTCGAGCGGGTAAGCGTGACCTGACCGTGGCCCCGATCCAGGCTCACACGATCCAGGTTCAACTGCGGGGCGATTCGACCGACCGCTCCTACGAGATCGCCTGCGGCCGCGGGCTGATTGATTCCGTCGGCGGGCGGATCGCGGCGGGCGGTGGCCGGCGGGCGGTGGTGATCGCTGATGCGGCGATCGCCCGCTCCCATGCCGCCCGCGTGGTCGCCTCGCTGACGGCCGCCGGCGTGGCTACCACCCCCCTCGAGGTGCCCTCGGGCGAGTCATCCAAGGGAGTCGCCGTGGCGGGCCGGCTCTGGGCCGAACTGGCCGGCCTGGCGGCCGATCGCGGCACGCACGTCGTGGCGGTGGGCGGCGGCGTGGTCGGCGACGTGGCCGGCTTCGTGGCCGCGACGTTCGCCCGCGGGCTGCCCATCTGGCACGTCCCCACAACCCTCGTCGCGCAGGTGGATAGCGCGATCGGCGGCAAGACGGGCATCAATCTCGAAGCCGCGAAAAACCTGGTCGGGGCGTTCTGGCAGCCCCGGGGCGTGATCGCCGATATCGACACGCTGGCCACGCTTCCCGACCGCGAATACATCAGCGGCCTCGCCGAGGTGGTGAAGTACGGCATGATCCTCGACGCCTCGTTTTTCGCCTGGCTGGAGGGCCACACCGCCGCACTGCTGGCCCGGGATCCGCAGGCCTTGGCCCGGGCCGTGGAGCGTTCGGCCGGCCTCAAGGCCCGGGTCGTGGAGCAGGACGAGCGGGAGATTTCGGGACTGCGGGCCGCCCTCAACTACGGCCATACGTTCGGCCACGCCTACGAGACGGCGGCCGGCTACGGCACGCTGCTCCACGGCGAAGCGGTCGCGATCGGCATGGCCCGGGCCGTCCGGCTGGCCGCATCGCTCGGACGCCTCGATGATTCGGTCGTCGCCCGCCAGGACACGTTGCTTACGAATCTCAGGCTGCCGATCGCCCCGGCGGCCGCCGGGGCGATCGCTCCGGCCACGCTGATTGCCATCATGGGACGCGACAAGAAATCGCTCCACGGCCGCCTGCGATTCGTCCTCCCTGACCAGATCGGCCGGGTCGAACTGGTCGACGGCGTAGATTCCGCCGTGGTCGAGCGGGTGCTGGCCGCCCCCTGACCAGCGTTGCTCCGCGGTCACGGTGGCTCGGGGTGGAGCGATTCGCCCCACCCCCTGTCGCTGGCGAGCAACGCGCTGGAGCGATTCGCTCCAGCACCCCTTGGCAAAGCGGCAAGCCCAAGGCCCACCAGAGATGACACAAACCCTTTTCCGACAATGGTTTCCGTCCGTCAGGGCGAATCTTTTTTCCTGGGCCAGGATTTGGCACGTCGAGTGCATCTGGATTGTTTCGGTGAGGTCGCAGTGGTGCGAATCGCCCCAGCCCGGTTGCGGGCTGGTCCACCGATGCCGGCGCGGAGCGATGCCGCGGCGGCGAGAGCAGCAGCAAAGGAGTTCGCTCATGAATGCGTCTCGCGAGGCGGTCCAGGCCGCCCGTCGCGGCTGGTCACTGACCCAGGCCGACGTCCTGTTCTGTGCGATGCCGATCGTGTTGTTCCTGTCGATCGTGTCGCTGCTCTGAGGTGGTTGCGGAGGTGTCTCGTAGGTGTTGATCACGGTTCCCTGAGCTCGAATCCCTGCGGAAGCAATCCCATGTACTCCCAGTCGCTCTTCGGCCCGGTGTCGTCGCTCGCCATGAGTTTTCTGCTGGCTGCCTCGGCCGTCCTGGTCGTGGTCGCCGGCTGAGTTCCGATTGTTTTGCCCGATTCTTCTCTCTTCCCTCGAGGTGTCCCATGAGGTTTTCGATTCGCCGCTGGAGCGTTCCGCTGACGGCGTTGATTGCGCTCACGGGCGTCAACTGCCTGGCTGAAGGCATCGTCGATCCCGGCATCGTGGGCGGCCTGGCCGACATGGGCGACATGGAACCGCTCGCGAACGTGGGTTCCAACACGGGGCTGATTGCGAGCACGTCCGCCCACGAGGTAAATGCTGGCGTGCGGGCGAGCGCCCGGCAGTCGGTGCCCGTGCGGGATCGATCCACGACTTACCGCACAGGCGAACTGTTCCGCCACTCGAAGGTGGCGCTGCCGCTGATCGTGGCCGACCTCGAGCCACGGGTGGTCGCCACCGCTCAGCCGATGTCGGGCCGTTCGGTCGGTGCCCGTCCGGCAGCCGCTTGGACGAGGACCTCCATCACCCCGGCCGCCGGACGCTGATGTGATTGCGAACGTTTCGCGCCCCCGCACCACGAACACCTGCACAAACTGACTTGGGAGAGACACACATGACCACGCTCAATCGTCTGGCGAAGGAACTGGCCGAGATCCGCTCGGGCGAAGGGTCGCTCCGGTCGGCCGGCATCCGTGAGATCGTCGTGGTCGACGGAAACTGCGATCGCTACGCCGACTTCGTGCAGGCGGCTCAGGCCGGCGAGGTGGGGCTTCACTTCTGCGTGGATGGGCGGTCGGCCGTCCGGCTCGCCCGGCGTTTTCGGGCGGATGTCTGGCTTGTGGCCTCCGACCTCCCGGACATGTCGGGGTTCGACCTCCTCGAGATGCTCTCGCCCCACGTGCTTCAGGGCGACGTCGATCCGCTCCGCTCCGGCTCGGCGGTGTCGCTCGATCGGGTCGGCCACGGCATGCGGTCGGGCATCTTCGTGGTCTCCGACTCGTACGCCGTCGAGGACGAGCAGCGGGCCCTGGTCTCGGGCGTGGCAGGCTACCTCGTGCAGCCAGTAACGGTCGACACGATCCGGGCGTTTCGGCAGCCGGCGGTCGAGGTGGCCTGACCGAAACGGTCACCGGCGGCGGGCCGGCTGAACTCGATCGGGGTTGACCAGGCGGAATTCCAGGCGGGAACTGATCCGCCGCCGACGGCTCGTTGATCCGACGCCGGGGGGCGACGATCGTGATCACGTGGCAACGATGCCTGCGCAGTCGAGGACGTAAGCGGCCCGTGCTGGCGGCTCTCTGGGCGGTCAGTTGGTTCCTGACGGCGGGTGACGCGACCGCCATCGTCGGCAGCAACTCCGGGACGTCGATCTTCAACGGCGTCTACGTGAACGAGCGTGTCGGCGCCGGCACCTTTTACGGCCTGGGCTTCAGCGGCAGTCGCGCCGTCGTGGCCAACATCGAGGCCGGCGCGATCTGGAACGGCCACGAGACGCTCGTCGGCCGCGTCTCGCAGTTCCTCGCCGACCCGGTGATCGTGGCCGGCGGCGGCACGCAGCTCGGGCAGTTCGACCGGCACGCCACGCTCGTCGGCCAGACCATCGGCGGCAGCGGCATGTACACGTACCAGGAGGGCCTCGCCCCGACCGCCCAGCTGTGGTCCGGCTCGATCGCCACCGCGTGGATCGCCTCGCCCGGCGAGGACTACACCGGCTCCTTCGACATCACCGATGCGAGCTTCTTCTACCCTTACACCAAAGCGATGCGGACGGGTATCAGTTCCGGCGGGGCGGCCCGACGCGCCGATATCGTCAACAGCAGTTGGGGCTACACCGACTCGGCGGCCCGCGTGACCGAGACGATCGCACTCGACGCGCTGGCGATCGAAGGGGGCATCGTGACCGTGGTCGCCGCCGGAAACGAGGGGCCCGCCGCCAACACGGCCGGCGGGCCGGCGACCGGATACAACACCATCGCGGTGGCAGCGCTCACCGGCGACCTGCTCACCCCGCCGTTCTCCGTCGTGGCGAACTTCTCCAGCCGCGGGCCCAGCGACTTCTACAACCCGGCGACCAACACCACGATCCCCGACGTCCGCCCCACGGTCGACATCGCCGCCCCCGGCGACCAGCTGACGCTGGCCTACTACGGCGGCTTGACCGGCGGCCACACGTCGGGCACCGATCCGACGGGAGGCTCCGGCGTTTACTACGCTTCCAACATGGGCGGCACGAGTTTCGCGTCGCCGGTGGTGGCGGGCGGGGCAGCGCTGATGGTGGACGCAGGCAGGTTGTTCGTCGACTCGGCCGTGGCCCCGGCCGACATGCTCGATCCCCGCGTCGTGAAGGCCGCGATGCTGGCCGGCGCCAAGCAGCCCGCCGGTTGGAACAACGCCCAGGCGACGGTCGGCGGGGTGACCACTACCACCCAGGCGCTCGACCACGCCAGTGGCGCCGGGATTCTCGACCTCGACGCCACCTATCGGGTCTACGTCGGCGACCCGTTCAGCACGACGACCAACGGCCTGACGACGGTCTACGCGGGCCTCGGCACCACGCTGGGCGTGCCTGGCACGGGCGGCGGCTCGGGCCTCGAACGCCGCGGCTGGGATCTCGGCAGCGTGCTCTCCGACGCCGAGGCGGCCAGCGGCCGCGTGAACGTCTATCAGCTCGGCACACCGCTCGCCGCTGGCGATGCCTTCACCGCGGCCCTCAGCTGGTTCGCCGATCGGACGGTCGGCTCGACGCTCGCGTCGGCCACCGACGTGGCCCTGAGCAATCTCTCGCTCGAGATCTGGCGGGCCGACAACGGCCTCGAGTCACTCGTGGCCCAATCGACCGCCACCTACAGCACGACCGAGTTTCTCCGGTTCACGGTGGCCGAGCCGGGCCTCTACAGCCTGCACGTCGCCGGTCTCGACCAGCTCTACAACCTGGCCGAGACGCCCGTAACCAGCACGACCTACGGGCTCGCCTGGAACGTGGTGGCCGTGCCCGAGCCGGGAAGCATCGCTCTCGCCGCGGCGGCCGTCAGCCTGCTGCCGCTGGTGCGCGGCCGCTGGACTACCAGGAGGTCGTGACGCCGACGCCGCCGAGGTCGCCGATCGGCAGCGGCATCACCTGCACTTCCATGCCGGCGAAGTGCATCTCGGTGGCGTTCACCGCCCGGGCGCTGGCCCAGGCCAGATACCAGCCCAGGAACACCTGCGACGGATAGTGGGAGTCGGTGGTCATCCGTGAGAAGCCCACGAACGTGGAGCAGACGTAGAGCGTGCCCTTGAGCAGCGGGCTCTCGACCATGTCGGCCGCGGCCAGGAAGGGGATCGCGCCCACGAAGGCGTGGCCGCTGACGCCGTTGTTGTCGTTCCAGAAGTGCCACTTGCTGCCCACGTCTTCCGCCGGCCGCGAGGCGCCCGTCGCCATCTGGAGCACATACAGGGGCGGCGCCCCCACCACGAAGATCCGCAGCGACCGCGAGCCCCACTCGCCGACCACGTCGCCCACCGGATTGCCCTCGAAGACGAGCCCCGTGGCCGCCGCCACGCCGAAGATCGGCAGGGCATACCGGCCCTCACCGATGTCCTTGCAGCCCGTGAAGAACGTTCCCAGCCCCGTCGGCTCGACCCCGCGGAGCCAGGCCGCCTGCATCGTGTCGTCGAAGCCGGTGTTGGCCATGAGCGCGCCGGCCCCGAACGCCGCCGTGGTGCAGACGAGGCTTTCGCAGTCGTAGAAGTTGCGATAGTCCTCCCAGATCTTGTGGCCGGCCCGAGAGAGTCGGGGGAACCGGCTCTTCGACCAGGGCAGGTCGACGGGCCGGGGCGCGAACATCTCCTGCTGCTCCAGTGGCGGCAGGGAATAGACCGGGTCGGCGGTGGGCGCGAGTCGGGCGGCGAGTTCCACGGTGAAGCTGTCGGGGCGATCCTGAGGCCGCCACCCGCCGGCAGGGGCGACGGCCTCGCCTCCGCCCACCGTCTCCGCGAGCGACTCCGTCTGCACCGCCGCGTCGACCCAGGCGCCGCCCACCGCCGGGATCACCCGCACGACCACCCGTTGCCGCTTGGGAGGCCAGGCGGGCTGCGCGGCCCCCGGGGGCTCCATCCAGGCCGACTCGATCACGCCCGGCCGCGGGGGCACCGCTGCGAACTCGGGCTCGTCGGCCCGCACCACGGGCCAGTCGGCCGAGATCGTGGCGAGCGTCTGCCGCCAGAGGACCATGCCGTCGGGCGAGGGGAGAAACATGCCGCCGGGCACGTCCGCGGAAACCGGCTCGTCGGCCTGATCCACAACGTGCGGGGCTTCCCCAGTGGCGACCGCCGGCAGCGGCCCGGCAGCGACCATCGTCGTGCAGGCGATCACGGCGCGGAGCGCGAAAGCGCACCGCCGCGGGGCCGCGGCAGAAGGGCGGAAAAAAGCGGTCATAAAAGCCGCGGAACTGTCGCAGCCGCCGGAGGCTGCCGCAACCCGGATTTGCCTCCGGAAACAGTGGGGAAAGGAATGGGGACAGTCCCCTGCCGGGGACAGGCCCCAGGTGCCGCGTCAGGGGACTGTCCCGCTTGTGGGACTGTCCCCATTCCCCCCATCCCCCGCGTCGATGAACACCTCGACCTGCTGCCCCACGAACAGCGGCGGCTTGCCGGCCGGGTCGAACTCGTAGATCACCTGGAGCACGCGGGTGTCGACCCGCTCGGTGGTGTCGCCGGTGAGCGACTTCTTGGGCACCACGAACGGCTCCACCCGCACGAACGAGAGCGGGTATTTCTCCTGGAGGCTGCCCCGCGGCACGGCCACGGCGGGCAGGCCGGCATGGAACCGCGGGATGTCGTACTCGTCGATGTCGACCCGCACGTGCAGCTTCTGGGTGTTGCCGAGGATCACCAGCGGCTGGTTGGCCGGCGTGCCCACGAACTCGCCGGGCCGCACGTTCACCTGGAGCACGCGGCCGGCCACCAGGGCGCGCACGATCAGCCGGTCGAGCTCGACCCCGATCTTGTTCACCTCCGCCTCGGCCCGCGAGAGCGCCGCCTTCGTCACGTCGCGGTCATACTGCCAGGAACCGGCCTCGAGCAGGTCGAGGTCGGCCTGCGAGCGGGCCAG
>JBJTPO010000087.1:0-4134 GCA_046075145.1 Planctomycetota bacterium | reverse complement strand
AGGTTCTTGAGCCGATCGGTCAGGCTCCGCCAGCGGCGGTCCCGGGCGGCCTGGTTTAGGACGGCCTCGAGCCGGCTCGAGACCTCCCCCACGATGTCGGCCAGCCGCTGCCGGTTCTGCTCGGCCCGCTCGAGCCTCCGGAGGGCCTCGGCGCGGCGGGCTCGGAACCTCGTGATTCCGGCCGCCTCTTCGAAGACGGCGCGGCGATCACGGCCCGAGGCGGTGAGCAGGGCGTCGACCCGCCCCTGCTCGATCACGCTGTAGGCCTCGGTGGCCGCCCCGGTGCCGGAGAACACCTCGCGGATGTCCTTGAGCCGCGCGGTCTCGCCGTTGACGAGGTACTCGCTCTCCCCACTGCGGTAGACGCGGCGCATGATCTGCACCTCGTCGGTCGGAAGGGGAAGCTCGCGGCTCCGGTTGTCGAAGATCAGCGAGACCTCGGCCATGTTGAGCGGCTTGCGGGCCGTCGACCCGGCGAAGATGACGTCGGTCATCTCCTTGCCGCGGAGGCTGCGGGCCGACTGCTCGCCGAGCACCCACTTGATGGCGTCGACGACGTTCGATTTCCCCGAGCCGTTCGGTCCCACGACGGCCGTCACGCCGGCGGGAAAGTCGAAGCGGGTCCGGTCGGCGAAGCTCTTGAAACCGAACAGCTCGAGCGCCTTGAGGCTGATCATGAGCGTTCGTCCGTCCGCCCCTCGGCGCTTCGCGCCGCGCTCGCTTCGGGGGCGTCATCGCCGTCGTGGGCGGTGGCCTCCTCGTGGATCGCCGGCCGGCCGTCGAAGGCGTTGGGGAGGGCGTCGAAGGCCAGCCGGCTGGTCAGGTGCCGGCCGGCGGCCGCACGCTGGAGGAACTGCACCGCGTCGGGGTAGCCGCCGCCGAGTTCGATGATCGCCCGCACGATGGCCGCCGCCTCGGCCGGCACCTCCGCGGTCTGGTCCGACTGCCCCGGCATGAAGCGGCTGACCATCGCCATCGGTCCGTCGACCACGATCACGATCGACCGTCCGGCCTCGGCTCGCAGGCCGCGGCTCACCGGATGCTCGGCGCCAAAGAACACGAGCTCCGGCCGATCCCGGCGGGTGGAATGGATGAGCGGCGGCCCGGCGACATCGAGCACGTGCAGCCGGCAGGCGTCGCCCAGCCCTTCGCCCCTGACCAGTGCCATGCCAGGATCGAGCTGCTGGAGGGCCCGGAACGCGCCGTAGCGGGTCTCGGCGCTGCGGCTGGTGAGCAGGTCCTCGAGGGCGTCGATGCCGCGGGCATCGTCAAGCACCGACAGCGCCGCCAGCGCCGCGGGGCGGGCGCTCCGCAGGGAGCGGGCCGCCTCGGCCAGGTGGGTGGCGGCCACCGATTCGCCCAGATAGGCCAGTGCCTCCGCGGCCGCGAACCGGATCTCGGCGTCGTCGCTTTCGAGCGCCTGGCGCAGGGTCGGGATCGCGTCCTTGCCGATCGCCTCGAGCCGCAGGGCCGCGGCGGGGGCCGTGACCGGGTCGGCGAGCTGCCGGGCCAGCAGCTGCATCCGGGCGTGGCGGCCCTCGGGCGGCTCGATGACGGCCACGCACTGCACGACTCGCACGTAGCGGCCGAGGTTGTGCCGGTAGAGGTGGGGCACCTGGAGCTCGATGTAGCGGTCGGTCTTGGGATTGGCAACGCCCCGCTTCACCCCCTTGACGACCGTGTGGAAGCGGCGGTTGATCCAATCGCCGAGCCGCTTCGACATGGCGAACGAGCGGTGCTCCACCGCGATGATCAACCCCAGCTCCCGGTCGGCCAGCGAGACGCCGGCGCCGGGCACGAGTGCCCGTAGGCCCGACTTCGAGTCGAGCGTGCCGCTGGACACGGGATCGACCAGCAGCAGCCCCTCGGCGACCCCCAGCTCGTGGCCGTCACGGATCACGTTGCCGACGACGGCCTTCTCGGCCAGCCGTGTCTCCATCAGCCAGCCGCCGGCCAGGCTTGTGGTGTCGTGATTGACCGGCACCTCGACGGCGATGTCGAACCGGTCGCCCTTGCGGCAGCCCGGTGGAAGATAGCCATGCACCCAGACCAGTGAGGTGGTTCGCGAGGCCAGCAGCAAGTTGGGTTCGATCACGCCCCGGGCCTGCATGGTCGCCAAGAGCGCGGCCCGCTGCGGCCCCGGCGGCGGATCGCTGCCGGTGTCGGCCAGGCCGGTGACGAGTGCCGGGCCCTCGATCCGCTTCGGGGCCAGCCCCCACGGCGCCGTGTAGTCGCCGACGAGCTTGGTGCCTTCCTCGAGCTGGGCCAGCGCCTCGATCTCGGGGCTCTGGCTGCGGATCGCCGGGCCGGCGCATCCGGCGGCCGTCACCAGCGCCGTGATGAGCGCGCCGATCGGAGCCCAGATCGGCGCGCCATCCAGCGACCAGGCGGCCGGCGAGGCGCGGGGCGTGCGTGCGTGGACCATGAGCCGGTCCTTCCGGTGTGAGGTGGGGAGATAGGGGGCGGGAGAGTAGGAGCCGCCGGAGCGGCCGGTCAAGGGTGCTTTGCCGGCTCGGGAGGTCGCTTTGCCGGCTCGGGAGGTCGCCTTGGCGGCGGCGCACGGCCCTGCTACGGTTCGCTCCCCGCGGCGCCGGAGCGGCCGCCGTGTCAGGGATATGGCATGAGGCTCGGAGAATCGTTCGTGACGGATTTCGAACCAAGCGGGCTGGGCATCCACGTCCGGTGGATGATCCGGCGGGACATGCCGGAGGTGGCCACCATCGAGCGGGAGGCCTTCGAGTTTCCCTGGTCGGAGGAGGACTTCACCCGCTGCCTGCGGCAGCGGAATTGCATCGGCATGGTGGCCGAGATGGCCGACTCCGTCGTCGCTTTCATGATCTATGAACTCCACCGCTCGAAGCTCCACGTGCTCAACTTCGCGGTGCTTCGGTCGCACCGCCGGCTGGGCATCGGCACGCGGATGATGGACAAGCTGATCGGCAAGCTCACGCCCGAGCGCCGCGGCCGGATCGTGCTCGAGGTGCGGGAGACCAACCTGCCTGCCCAGCTGTTTTTCCGCTCGCTCGGCTTCCGGGCCACGTCGGTGCTCAAGGACTTCTATCAGGACTCGACCGAGGACGCCTACCTGATGCAGTTCCACACCGACCCGCTGCCTATGGAACGGCGGATGGCAGGCTGAGGCCACGAACGCGACGGTGCAGGGCCGCGAGCGATCGCCGCGGCGAGTCGCCGTGGGCGAAGAACGTGCAGATCGGGCCCCCGGCGGGAATCGTCTGCGGCGGAGCCGGAAGGTCGGCCACGAGCGGCCAGCCCTCGCGGGGCTCACCGCCGGCTGCGCGCAGCGCGCCGAGCGTGTCGTCGTCGATCGCCAGGTCGCACGCGGCAAACACGATCGCCTTCGACCACGTGACTCGCCGTGGCCACGCCTCGCCTGCGGCCGGCCCGGAAAAGCCGCAGGCGACCAGATGGGCGGCGACCAGGGACAGCCCCGTGGCCCGCTCGATCAGCTCCATCGACGCGGTGGGACGGGGATTGACCTCGATCACGTTCACGCGGCCACGCGCGTCGATGACGAGATCGACCCCGACGAGACCGACGAGGCCAAAGGGATCCACGAGCAGGCTGCCGAGCCGCAGCAGCTGCCCGCGGAGATCGACCGAGAGGGACTCCGGATCGATGTCGACGCTCCCGGCATAGGCGAAGGGCGGTGCGTGGCACCAGCGGCGGCCGAGTAACTGCCGGCTCACGCCGATCAGCCGCCCGCAGCCCGGCGTCACGAGATAGGAAGCCGACCAGGGCCGGCCCTGCACCCGTCGCTGCCAGACGCGTCCGCCGGCCGGTGCAGGCTCGCCGGCGTCGCCAGACCAGGCCGCGATGCCATGGCCGCCAGCCGACCGCAGCGGCTTGGTCAGCCAGGAGCCGTCGCCGGGCAAGCCGATGGGATCGTGACGGGTCTCGGGAAAGCCCAGGCCCGCCGCGCGGACGGCCGCCGCCAGCCGGGCCGGGTCGCGGACCGCCGCCACCACGTCGGGATCACAGCCCGCCAGCGGTCGCTCGCCGCTGATCGCCGCGATCACCCGAGGATGGTTCTCGAGGGCGCCGCCATAGAGCCACGGGCCGGGTGGAAATCCCGCCACGGCGGCCGAGAGCGCGTCGGGATACGGCCGTGCCCGC
>JBJTPO010000086.1:0-2898 GCA_046075145.1 Planctomycetota bacterium | reverse complement strand
TGAAGCCGTAACTGTGTAGGCCGATCCCGAGCTGGTTGGTGCCGAACCAGCTCCAGGCGGTCACGATGTTGCCCGCGATCGTAAACAGCGCAAAGCCCCGCGGGCCGATCCACTTGTCCCAGCGGGCGTGGAGCACGGCGGCGTTCCAGAGCACGATCATGAGCGCGCCGTTCTCCTTCGGATCCCAGCCCCAGAACCGGCCCCAGCTGTCATCGGCCCAGAGGCCGCCGAGCACCGTGCCGATGAAGCTGAAGAACAGCGCGAAGCAGACCACGCCGTAGTTCATCCGGTAGAGACGGTCCTGTACGTCACGAGCAGCGGCAGCTCCAAATTTTGGCGGGCACGTTCGTCCCACAGTCCTCATGTAGACGTAAAGGCTGCCTACGACGACGAAAAGTGAAATGAAAAGCGTCCATAACGGATAGTATTCGGCAAGCACCCTGAGCCCGATCGAAGCAGTTCCATAGGTTGTGACCCACATTAAGCGACGCGTCAGCGGGGACCAGCACGACCTGCGGCTCCAGGCGTCGTGGACGATGGCAAACGTGCCTAGTAGGCCGGCGAGGAAGGTCGCGCCGTAGCCGAGCGTGACGGTGATCACGTGGGTCGTGAGCCAGAACTGGGTGTCGAGCACCGCCTGGAGGACGTGCATCGTGTCGCCCGAGTCGAGGCCGTAGGCCACGCCCAGCGTGAGCCCGCCGGCGATCGCGGCCACGAGCGTGCCGATCCCGAGCCGGTGAAGCCGCTCGAGCAGCAGGCCGGCGAGCACGCAGGCCCAGCCGATGAACACCGCCGACGAATAGAGGTTCACCACCGGCGGCCGGCCCGTGAGCCAGACCCGCATCCCGAGGGCGAAGGTGTGCAGGGCGAAGGTGCCCGCCAGAAACCACCAGGTGAACCCGCCGAGCGCATCCCGCCACACGAGGAAGCTGGCAAAGCAGAGCAGGATCGCCGCCACGTAGAGCCACTTGGCCAGATCGGTGGGGTTGAAGGCGTTGAACCAGGCCTCGGCGGCGGCCTTCTTGGCCGAGCCCGCAAACTCGGGAAGCTTCTCGGCCTGAGTCCGGTAGGCATCGACCGCCCTCGACAGTTCGGCCGGCCCGCGGTCAGCCGCCTCGATCAGTTCCGCGAATGGAACCAGTGCGGGGTTGGCCTGATATGCCGGCTGGCCGGGGCGGCCGGCGAGCATCTTGGCCACGAGCGCGTCGACGAGCGCGGGCTGGAGCGCCTGCCAGCGCGGGCCGCCGGTGGTGTCGACGGCGGCGGCGCGGCCGACCGGCGGGATCGCCGCGGGGGGATGGTTTTCCTCGATCAGCCGCGCGCCCTGCATCATCCGCATCACCTGGTCGAGGAACGCCTTGCGGGCCGCCTCATCGTCGCCCTCCACCGTGGGCATGGCGGGCGCCTCGTAGGCGAAGCGGATCAGGTCGTGGGCCATCAGCTTCTGCTCGAGTTCCATCAGTTTCTTCTGGCCGAACGACTGCTCTTCCCGCGGCAACTCACGGAGCTTCGCGACCTGCTCCCGGGCGGCGGCCCGCTTCGGCTCGAGTTCCGCGTGGGAATAGCGATGGCCCTTGCGCCGGGTGAGGTCGTAGAGATCGACGACTTCCTGGGCGTCGATCCGGAAGACGGGCGCCCGCGAGGTCCACTCGCTGCCGGCCATCATCCCGAGCAGCCATTGCGTGGCGGACACGCGGCCCTGCGGGTCGCCCGGCTTGGCGTCAGCGCCTCTTGGCATCGTGACCGTCGAGCGGTTCCCCAGCAAATGGAGCGTGTTGCGGGCTACCGTGTCGAGCGGCTTGACCCGCCCCTCGTGGAGCGACGGCAGCCTGCCGGCTGCCGTCCAGGCGGCGGCTTCGCCACCCGGCTGGCGGGCCGCCACGAGGGCCATGGCGGCAACACAGGCGACTGCGGCCAGCGGCGTCAGCGAGTCACGCGGGTCGTACTTCCGATGAACCGGCGCGGCGGCGTTGATGACCCGCCCTCGAAGACGTCGGCCGCGGACCCGCGGGCCGGATCCACCGCCGGCGTCGGCCGATGCCTCGCGGTCCGCTTCCCGCTCGCGGCGATCGGCGAACCGGAGGAACGTGCCGCCGAAGTGGACGAGCATGCCCCAAAACGCGAGTACGCAGGCCACGTAGGGCACGAGCCAGCCGGCGTTCTCGACCACTTGCAGCCCGGTCATCTCGCCGGACCGGCCGCCGCCGAGGTCGATCTGCGAATACGTGCTCTGGTAGAAGGTTTCGCCGCGATAGCGGACGGGGTTGTTCATCCAGATGCGGCCCTGCTGCTCGACGCCCGTCTCCGGATCGGTGAACGTCACGTAGGACGAATAGTCGCGGGGCGTCTCGCTGGCGGAGTAGTTGATCCGGCGCACGTCGTCGAGCCGCAGGGTGTAGGGCTTGTATTCCCGGCGGAACCGCAACTGCAGCCGCCAGTCGCGGCCGCCGGCGGTGAACGTGTCGCACTGGTCGGCCTCGGCGCCGGCGAACACCTGCCTTTGATCGTTGAGGAACTGGCTGACGAGGTGCGTGCCGAGGTCACGGCCGCTCTGCTTGTCGAGCAACTGCACGTAGCCCGAGGCGATGTTGCTCTGGGACGAGGCGCCCCCCTCCGCCGGCCGGCTCGTCGCCAGCCACTTCGTTCCGAGGCCCGTGGTCGCGGGATTGGGGGCCACCGGGCCGACCGCGACCACCGACGAGTTGGGAAACCACTCCGCCACGCGGATCGCGAACGGCAGTCCCTCGACGGTGATCGGCTCGCCGCCGGCCCGGGCCCTCAGCAGCCGCACGGAGATCGCCGTCACCCGGTCTTGGTCGGCGCCGCTCGAGTCGATAACGGCCAGTTCGACCTCGTCGGTGCGGCAGGCCACGTTGGTCGCCCGCCCCTCGATGATCG
>JBJTPO010000085.1:0-14717 GCA_046075145.1 Planctomycetota bacterium | reverse complement strand
CCGCAGAGACCCGCAGGCCAGGGAGGCACTCATCGACCATGCCGCCACGAGACTCCTGCTCCTCACGCGGCGGATGTTCCACGGCCGGCCGGGCCTGCAGCGGTGGGAGCAGACCGACGATGTGTTCCAGAACGCGATGCTGCGGCTGCACAAGGCGCTCGCGACCAGCGAGGTGGAGAGCGTGCGGCATTTCTTCAATCTCGCCACCGTGCAGATTCGCCGGGAGCTCATCGACCTTGGCCGCAAGCACTTCGGCCCCCATGGCCTCGGCCGCAACCATCACACCGATCGGCAGCCTGCCGACGATCGGGGTGGCACGTTGCACGCCCTCGAGGCCGAGCCGCTCGACCTCGGCACGTGGACCGAGTTTCACGAGCAGGTCGCGTTGCTGCCGGACGATGAACGCGAGGTCGTCGATCTCTTGTACTACGAGGGGGTGTCGCAGGAGGAGGCCGCGGAGGTCCTCGGCTGCTCGGTCAGGACGATTCGCCGCCGCTGGAACGACGCCAAGCTTCGGCTCCACGGGGGCCTGAGCGATGGAGCCCCGCAGCACTGAACTGCTCGCCGACCTGCTGATCGCCTGGGAGGACCGGTTCCGCATGGGGCAGGACACCCCGGCCGAGGAACTGGCCCGCGAACACCCGGAAATCATCACGGCCCTGGCGCGTCGGATCGAGGTCCTCAAACGGGCCCAGTGGCTCGACCAGCCCCGCGAACCGGGCGATGACGCGCTGCCGGACGGCGCCGACGCCGGCCCCACCGCGCCGCGCACCCTCGCCGGCCGCTACCGTCTCGATCGGCGGGTCGCCATCGGAGGCTTCTCCGAGGTCTGGCGGGCCTTCGACACGGAACTCGAACGGGTCGTCGCCGTCAAGATTCCCAAGGCATCCCGCATCGCCATGACGGCCGCCTTCCTGGCCGAGGCCCGCCGCGTGGCCCGCCTCCGTCATCCGGCCATCGCTGCGGTCCACGACGTGGGCGTCGATGGCGAGGAGTGCTTCATCGTGTCGGAGTTCCTGGAAGGCGGCAGCCTCGCCGACCGGCTGGCTTCCGAACCGCTCGATCCCGGCCAGGCGGTCCGTTGGATCGGCCAGATCGCCGCCGCGCTCGAGTTCGCCCACGCCCACGGCGTGGTTCACCGTGACGTCAAGCCCGCGAACATCCTCATCAACCACCACGGCGATGCGGTTCTGGCGGACTTCGGCATCGCCCAGTCGGCCTCGAAGACCGGCGGCTTCTCGCCAAGCATCGGGACGCTCCGCTACATGGCGCCGGAACAGCTCGATGGCAGCGCCGTCGGCCCCCAGGCCGACATCTACAGCCTGGGGATCTTGCTGCACGAGGTTTTGACGGGCCGGTCGCCCTACGCGTCGGACGACCCGCGGACCATCTACGGCGAGTTGTGCGGCGTTCGGCCCGTGGCGGTCGCGGCCGAACTGCCACCACGGTACGTGCCGCTCTGCCGACGAGCCCTGTGCCGCGTTCCCTCCGGGCGGCAGCCTTCGGCCGCGGTCTTCGCCGCCGAGTTGCAGAGGGCTGTGTCCGGCGACGATACCGTCACCGGCGGGGCCACGAGGCGGATCCGCGGGACGCTGGCCATCGGGGGCATGATGGCGGTGGCCATTGCCTGCATGTCGCTCATGGCGTGGCGGCTGCTCCCGGCCGAGAGACCGATCCGGCGGCCTCCGGCACCGGCGGCCGCACCCGTCGGCTCGCCCCCGCGGGTATCTCTCCCCTTCGCGAGCATCGAAGACGCGCTGCCGTATGCGGTTGCGATGGAGAACCTGCGTGTCTACCGGGAATGGCAGACGCCCCCGGTCACGTACCTCGGCCCGATGCGAAACGGCACCGTGGGTAGCGTGGTTTTTCGGTTCGATACCACGGTGCCGATCACTGCCGCCCGGCTCACGGCCGCCTCATTCTGCACCGACTTCAGCCGGGAGCCTGGCGGCCAGGGGCGCGGAGCGTCGGCACTTGAAGTCTCCCGCGACGGCCGGAACTGGCACGTGCTTCAGGACAACATCGCCACGCGGCAATGGAGCGGGGACTGACGCGTCGATGGCCCGCTGCCTGGGCAAGTTCTGGGCGGCACGTCGATCCTGGTCCGGGTTCGGATGCTGACGGAGGGTTGCCCGAATGCCGGCTACACCGTCGCCCAGTTCGGTCGCGCGCCGCATCCACCCGGTGACGGCGCGCTGCGGCTCGTCATCGAGTGCGCCGAGCCGGGCGTGGGGCGATCACCGGAATGATTGAACGAGTGATCTCCGGCACCCGGGCGTGATCCCGCGGCGAGGCCGGCCGACCATGATCGCCGCCCGGCGGCTGCTACACTGCCGGGTTTCGAGTCCCACCGCCCTCGGAACCAGAGTCGCCGATGACCGCCGCCGCCACCGCCCGCTTCCGCACCGAGTCTGACAGCATGGGAGAAGTGCAGGTGCCTGCCGACCGCTACTGGGGCGCGCAGACCGAACGATCGCGGGACAACTTCAAAATCGGCGTCGACCGCTTTCGCTGGGGGCGGGCGGTGATCCGCTCGCTCGGGATCCTGAAGAAGGCCGCGGCGTTGGCCAACGGGGAGCTCGGCCAACTCTCTGCCGAGAAGGTGAAGCTGATCACCGCCGCCGCCGACGAGGTGATCGCCGGGAAGCTCGACGAGCATTTTCCGCTGGTCGTCTTCCAGACCGGCAGCGGCACCCAATCGAACATGAACGCCAACGAGGTGATCTCCAACCGTGCCATCGAGATGGCCGGCGGCGTGCTGGGCTCGAAGTCGCCCGTGCATCCCAACGATGACGTCAACCGCGGTCAGTCGTCGAACGACACCTTCCCCACGGCCATGCACATCGCGGCGGTGGAGGTGATCCACGACCGGCTGCTGCCGGCGGTCCGCGGGTTGCGGGACGTGTTCGCGGCCCTCGAGAAGCGATACGCGAGCATCGTCAAGATCGGCCGCACCCATCTCCAAGACGCCACCCCGATCACGCTCGGGCAGGAGATCTCCAGCTGGCGGGCCCAACTCGACGACCGGATCGCCTCGGTCGAGCGGTCGGTAAACGGGCTCCATGAACTCGCCATCGGCGGCACGGCCGTGGGCACCGGCCTCAACGCCCACCCGAAGTTCGGCGACACGGCGGCCCGCTTCATCGCCAAGGAGACGGGCCATGCGTTCGTCTCGGCGCCCAACAAGTTCGCGGCCCTCGCAGCCCACGACGCGATGGTCGAGGTGAGCGCGGCCGAGCGGGGCCTGGCGATGGCGCTGTTCAAGATCGCCAACGACATTCGCTGGCTGGCCTCGGGGCCGCGCTGCGGGATCGGCGAGATCACGATCCCCGAGAACGAGCCGGGCAGCTCGATCATGCCGGGCAAGGTGAATCCCACGCAGTGTGAGGCGATGACGATGGCCTGCGTGCAGGTGTTCGGCAACGACGCGGCCGTGGCCTTCGCCGGCTCGCAGGGGCACTTCCAGCTCAACGTGTTCAAGCCGCTGATGGTGCATAACGTGCTCGAAAGCGCCGACCTGATCGCCGACGCGTGCGACTCGATGCGGATTCACTGCGCCGAGGGCATCGAGCCGAACCTGGCCCGGATCAAGGCGCACCTCGACGATTCGCTGATGCTCGTAACCGCGCTCAACACGCACATCGGCTACGAGAAGGCGGCCACGATCGCCAAGCAGGCCCACCGCGAGGGCACGAGCCTCAAGGCCGCCGCGGTGGCCCTGGGCTACGTGACCCCCGAGCAATACGACGAGTGGGTGGTGCCGGAGGAGATGACCCGCCCGCTCCAGGGCTAGCCCGCAAGACGACGCCGCGATTCGGCCGGAGCTCCGTTCCGGCCGAACCGCGTGGGAGGGTGTCGTCGTGTGTGCCCCTCGGGCCACAAGGGGCGGGTCACAGGGGGGGCGAGCCAGCGGCGTCAGAACCCTCCCGCAATCTCCGCACCACAGTTGTGGCACCGGGGCAGGCGCGGCGACGGCGGCGACGGCATCATGCCGTCCATCCGCAGGCCATGCAGCCGGGGAAAGCACGGCGGCAGGGTCACGCAACCCTGGTGGACATGCCGCTTGGCGTGCAACTGGCCGCAGGCATCCGCGTGGAACTTGCCGTGGGCCCGGCACACGGGCCCGCAGCCGGGTGCCTCGCTCGCCACGTTGCCGTGCCACGGCGGCCGCTGCCCCGCCCGACAGTTGCAGTCGCCGGCGGCCGGCCCGGGCTCTCCCATCGCGGCCTCCTCCATGACGATCGTCTCCTGGGCCTGCGTGTCCCGGATCACGAGGATCGACGGGATGGAGGCGGCGATCGTGGCGGCGATGACGAGTCGGACAGTTCGCACCGGTGTTGCTCCTCGGGGCGGGGTCGCGGGGATCCGCTACCCACGGGAGTGTCTTCGGTCGCCACGACCGGCGGGGATGACGACGGCGGAAGGCATTCCGACCGTATCGCTCAGGCAAACCCTGCGGGGCCGCGGAGCCGGGGAGAAGAGGGTACGATGTCTCGTTTTCCGGCCCGTGTCCCGACCCCTGCCTATCGTGCCAGCCATCACCCTCTCCGCCGACAGCGGCCCGCTGGAACTCGACCTCGCCGAAGGCACCCTCGTGACGGAGTTTCGCGGGCCACCAGGCGTCGCAGGGCCGGAGGCCGCGAGGCTCGTGACCGACGCGGTCGGGGCGAACGCGCACGGGCCTCCACTGGCGGCCCATGTTGTGCCGGGCGATCGGGCGGCCGTAGCCGTGTCCGGCGATCTACCCCAGGCCGAGGCGGTGCTCTCGGCCCTGCGGGGCTGCCTCGCGACCGGCGGCGTGGCGGAAGGCGACGTGACGGTCTTGGTGTCGGCTCCCCTGGACACCTCGCGAGCCGCCGCCCCACCCGCCGGCGCGGCGCCCTTCGACCCCGCCGTCGAGAGCACCACGGCCTACCTGGCCGCCGACGCCGAGGCACGCCCTCTTTATGTCTCGCGGGTGTTGGTGGACGCCGACGTGGTCGTCGCCGTGGGCCGCTTCGCCTGGGACGCGGCGCTCGGTGGCCGGTCTCCTGAGGGCGAGTTGTGGCCGGCCTTCGGCCGCCTCGAGAATCGTGAATCGCTGGCCCGCGAACTCGCCCGCCGCGGCCGGGATGCGCTCGTCGACTGGCGCGGGGCGCTGCACGACATCACCTGGCAACTGGGCGTGTGCGCGAGCCTGCGGCTGGTGCCCGGCCGGGGCGACACGCTCCACGCCGCCTGCTTCGGCCTGCCGGAGGAGGCGACGCGGGCGGCCCGCGCGGCGGCTGCCGCCTGGCGGCCGGCCATCGAGGAGCCGGCCGACTTGGCCATCGCCACGCTGGCCGGCGACACGACGGGTTTTGGCGGCGTGGTGCGGGCGATCGCGGCCGCCGCCCGCGTCACTCGGCCGAGCGGCACGATCGTGGTCGTGGCGGGCCCCGCCGCCACGCCGGGCATCGTGCTCACCCGCGCCCGCCAGGGCACGCCCCTCGGGCCGCTCGTCCGCGAGGCGCTGGCCTCGGGCGATCCCGCCCTGATCGCCGACGCGGTCGAGGCCCGCCTGCTGGCCCGGTGCCTTGGCGACCGCCGCGTGGTGCTCTTTTCGACCCTCGAGGAGGCCGCGGTGGAGGAGATCGGCTTCGGCCATGCCGATGACGCCGGCGTGGTGGAGCGACTCGCCAACCGCGCCGAACAGGTCGTGGTCCTCCACGAGGCCGATCGGATGTTCCCGCGGCGTTGATCCGGGCCCACGCACTCCGGTCGTTACCCCTTTCCACTTCTGGCTGCGTCCCCGAAGTTCCTTCTGCAGAGCCGCATGGACGCAATCTGGTCGCAGGTTTACGACCCCATGGGCTCGGCCGTGCTCTCCACGGCCCTGGCCGCGGTGCCGCTGGTGCTCCTGCTGGGCCTGCTCGCCTTCGGCGGGTTCTCGGCCCTGCCGGCGGCCCTCGTGGCGCTCGGTGCCGCGGTCGGGCTGGCGACGGCCGTGTTCGGCATGCCGCCGGCTGCGGCCGGGGCGGCGGCGGGCTACGGCGCCGCTTTCGGCCTATTTCCGATCGGCTGGATCGTGGTCAACGTGATGTTTCTCCATGCGCTATCGGTGGAGTCGGGGGCGCTCGACGTGATGAAGCGGTCGGTCACGCGGCTGTCGCCCGACCACCGGGTGCAGGCGCTCCTGATCGCGTTCGCATTCGGGGCGTTTCTCGAGGGGGCGGCGGGATTCGGCGCGCCCGTGGCGATCACGGCGGCCCTGCTCGCAGGCACCGGCTTCCCGGCGCTCGAGGCGTCGGTGATCGCGCTCATCGCCAATACGGCGCCCGTGGCCTTTGGCGCGCTCGGCACCCCGATCATCACGCTCGCCAAGGTGACGGGCCTCGACGAGGGGAGCATCGCCGCGGTGGCCGGCCGGCAGTTGCCGGTCTTCTCGCTCGTGATTCCCGCCTGGATGGTCGTGGCGATGAGCGGCTGGCGGGGGCTGGCCAGCGTCTGGCCGGCCGTGGCCGTATGCGGCATCTCGTTCGCCGCGGTGCAGTTCGCGATGGCCAACTACGTGGGCGCGGCCCTCGTGGACGTGGTTGGCGGCATCGCCTGCCTGGCGCTCATGGCCCTGTTTCTCCAAGGCTGGCGGCCGACCACGATCTGGCGACACGATGGCCCCTCTGAGGGCGCGGCAGGCGTGGTGGATCCCAGCGGCCGCATCGCCTGGGCCTGGATGCCGTGGCTGATCCTCTCGGCCTGCGTGTTTCTCTGGGGGCTCGCGCCGGTGAAGGTGGTGCTCGACGCCGCCCTGCCGCCACCGGCGATCGAGGTGCCGGCGCTCCATGAACGGGTCGCCAAGGTGCCGCCCGCCACCCGCGCCGCGCTCGAGGTCGAGCCGGCCGTCTACCGGTTCAACGCCGCCTCAGCCGCCGGCACGGGCATCCTCGTGGCCGCGGGGCTGGCCGTGCCCTGGCTGGGGGTTGGCTGGCGCCGGGCCGGGTGGCTGTGGTGGGCCAACCTCGTGCGGCTCACCGTCCCGCTGGCCACGATCGCCACGATGCTCGCGCTGGCATTCGTCACCCGATTCTCGGGGATGGACGTCACGCTCGGCCTCGCGCTCACCGGCACCGGCCTCGCCTATCCGTTCTTCGCGGCGATTCTCGGCTGGCTCGGTGTGGCGATCACCGGCTCCGACACCTCGAGCAACGCGATGTTCGGCAGCCTGCAGAAGGTGACGGCCGAGCAACTCGGTCTGGATCCGCTCCTGATCTGCACCGCCAACAGCACCGGCGGCGTGATGGGCAAGATGATCGACGCGCAGAGCATCGTGGTCGCGGCCACGGCCACCGGCATCCACCGGCAGGAGGGAACGATCCTGCGGCGGGTGTTTCCGCACTCGGCGGCCCTGGCGGCGCTCGTCGGCCTGCTCGTCTGGCTGCAGGCCGGGCCGCTGGCCTGGATGGTTCGCCTGCCGCCGACCCCGGCAGTAAACTCGGGTTCTCCCGCAATCCACCACCACGAGGGCGACGAGCAATGAGCGAGCGGATGGACGAGCAGCGGCTTCCCAGCCGGCGTGGCTTCCTGGGCACCGGGGCGGCCGCGTCGCTCGCCGCGGGCCTGATGGTGCACTCCTCCCGGGCGACGGCCGCCGAGACGAGCGAGCTCAGGCTCGGGATCGTGGGCTGCGGCGGCCGTGGCACCGGGGCCGTCGACGACTCGCTCTCGATCAACCAAAACGTCACGGTCGTGGCCGCGGCCGATCTCTATCCGGCCAAGTGCGCGAGCCTGCGGCAGACGCTCGGGCCCAAGCACGAGGGCAAGGTGGCCCTCGAAGACGCGAAGATCCATGGTGGCCTCGACGGCTACAAGCGGGTGCTCGAGGATCCCGACGTGGACATCGTGCTCCTGACCACCTCCCCCGGATTTCGGCCGCGGATGATCCTGGAGGCGGTCGAGGCCGGCAAGCACGTGTTCGCCGAGAAGCCGACCTGCGTCGACCCGGCCGGCTATCGGATCTGCCTCGAGGCCCACGACAAGGCCGTCGCCAAGGGCACGGGGATCGTCACCGGCACGCAGTATCGCCGCCAGGCCAACTACATCGGCGCGGTCGAGGAGATCCGCAAGGGGACGATCGGCGAGATCGTCAGCGGCACCACGCGGTATTGCGCCGGCGGCATCTGGTATCGCCCACGCAAGGAAGGGATGAGCGACGCCGAGTATCAGCTGAACAACTGGATGCACTTCATCTGGCTCTCGGGCGACCAGATCGCCGAGCAGGCCGTCCACAACATCGACGCGGTGAACTGGGTGATGGGTCAGAACCCGGTCTCCGCCTACGGCTCCGGTGGCCGGTTCACCCGGCCTGACGACAGCGAGATGTGGGACAACGTCGTGGTGGACTACGAGTATCCCGGCGGCAAGATCATCTCCTTCATGTGCCGGCAGATTCCGGGCACGGCCGGCGACAACGGCACCGTGATCGAGGGCACCCAGGGTACCTGCTTCATCGAGGCGATCAACGGCGGCTCGCGGATCGTGGACCGCAAGGGCGAGGAGGTCTGGAAGATGGGGGGCAGCATCTCCCAGGCCTACCAGCAGGAGCACAAGGATCTCGTCGACTCGATCCGCGCCGGCAAGCCGATCGTCGAACTGAAGCAGACAGCCGACAGTTCGCTGGTGGCGGTGCTCGGCCGGGTGGCCGCCTACACCGGACAGAAGGTGGGCTTCGAGTTCCTGGCCAAGGAGTCGAAGCTGGATCTATTCCCCAAGGACCTCACCTGGGATTCGTCGCTCCCCAAACCCGAGTTCGCGATCCCCGGCCGGACGAAGCTCGTCTAGCGGCGAGCGATGCCAATCGCCGGCGGGTAGCCAGGCCGCGGACCAGAGGGCGACCAGGCAGGAGCCGGCAAAACAATAGAGCCCCGGCCCGGTCATGGCCCGGGTGGCCGGGTCGCGGCCGAGCGCCAGCATCGCCAAGAGCACGGCCACCACGAACACGTCGGCCATCGACCAGCGGCCGACCAGGTGTACCACGTGCACCGCCCGGTCGCGGGCCGCGCCGTGGGCCACGGTCGAAAACAGCACGAGCCCCGCCTTGGCCAGCGGCACGATGATCGAGAACAAGAGCACCAGCCCGCCCAGCACGAGGTCATGTGAGCCGAGCAGGTCGCGGATCGTCGAGGCCACGCTCTTGGCCTCGAAGCTGAACACGACCGTCCCGATCCCGGTCACCTCCTTGGAGGCCACGAGGCTTAGGGCCGTCGCCGTCACGCCGACGGCGAACAGCACGAGGGACACCAGGCACAGGTGCCGGGCAGCCTGCCGAGCTGCGGCGGCGGTGCCGGCCCGGCCGGCGGCGTGCGCGAGCAGGCAGAAGCCGGCGGTGATGCCGGCGAGGCCCCAGGCGGCGAGCGCTCCGCGGCGGCCGCAGGTGTCGGCGATCGCAATCGCGCCGTCATAGTCGGCGTCGGTCCGCGAGGCAGCGTCATACCAGCCGAAGGTGATCGTCTCGAGCACGGTGTTGCCCGCATACGACGCCTTGCTGCCGAGCGTCTGCAGGTTGGCGGCCTGCTCCATGGCGAGCGACCGCTCGTTGGCATTGATCACGACCACGATTCCGAGCAGCACGGCCAGCGGGTAGTACACGGCTGCGGCGATCGTGACCGCGCGACGGGAGACGGTTGCGGTCATGGTGGCGTTCCGGCAGGATACCACCCGTTGGTCAGCCTTCCCGTGAGGAAGCCCGCCCCAGGCCGACATCCTCGCCGCGGCGGGGGATCCCGCCGGCTCCGGTACGATGGCAGTCGCCATGACTCCCGACCACCGCTTTCGACTGGCCTTCACACTCGTGTTGACGATCGCTGTGGCGGCGGCCTCCGTGTCCCATGCCCAGCAGGGCGTCGCTGGTGGCCTGCCAGCATCGGCCGTGATGGCCCGCGGCGGAACCGACGGCTGGCAGTCGCGGGGTGGTGTCGTGGGGCCGTGGTGGAGCGGGAGTTCGGCCGGTGCGCCGCCGCCCGCAGCCGACGGCGGCTTCTGGTTCGGCTGGCCAGGGCTCGGGTTCGGCGGGTCGCAGGGCTCCGCCCGCGGCCTGGGGATGCAGGCTCCGAGCGTGACGACCACGCCGGGAGCGGCGGGCATGGTGTCGTCGAGCCGGCTCGTTCCCTTCGTGACCGGCGTGGTGCCCGTCGTGGGCACTGGCGCGCCGCTCGTGCCCTCGACGACCGCCGCCACGCTCCCCTGGTCATCCCCTCCGGGACCGCGAACGTTGACATGCCCCCCGTCGCTCGTGCCGGGGCCGGTCGCTGCTTCGGGCGGGGCGATCCCTGCGCGACCGAGCAGCCCCGGCGGCAGGGTTCGGGCCCAGCGACTGGTCGGCGCGGGTGACCGCCGCCTACTCGAGGGCGGCGATGGGCCCGTCGTCTCGCGAGCGGCACTTGGCGACTACCGCGCCGCCGCGCGGAGCGCCCAGGACGACGCCGATATCCAGATCCGGCTGGCGATCCTTCACCAGGCGCTCGGTCAAAGACGGGATGCCGACCGCGCGATCGCGCGGGCCACGCAGATCGACGGCCGGCTCGCGACGACGCTCGACGCGGTGCCCCCGGATGCGGCTGGCTTCCACGCATCGGCCCCGCCGGGAATCCCAGCCGTGATGGCGCGGGGCCTGGCGATCCTGCGGGAGATTGCCGCCGCAGACGAGCAGCCGGTCGTAGCCCCTGCCCCCGCCCCTGTGCTCGAGTGGCTCGAAGCGGCCTGGAGCGAACGGCTCGGCAGGGCAGCCGCCGACCCGGTGGCCCGCGCCGATCGGCCGGCTCGCTGACACGAGCGAGGACCGCGAGGCTTTTCTCAGTCGGGCAGCCGCTTGACTCGGATGTTGCGGTAGTGGACCTCGCTGTCGGGATCGTGTGCCTGAAGGGCGAAGGTGCCGGACGAGAGCTTGCGGCCGTCCTTCACGGCGGCCGTATCCTCCACATGGTCCACGATCGTCTTGCCGTCCACCTTGATCACGATCCGGTGGCCCTGCACGATCACCTCCTCGGTGAACCACTGGTCGTCCTTGGCCGGCGGCTCGAAGTTCTTGACGACGTTGTACAGGCTGCCCGTGCGGACGGGGTCGCCGGAGGTGTTGTTGACCTGGGCCTCGTGGCCCTGAGCCGGCCAGTCGTCGTCCTGGAACTTCGTGTGAAAATAGATCCCCGAGTTGGCCTTGGGCTTGGTGAGCACCTCCGCCTTGAGGTGGAAGTTTTTGAAGGCGGGCGGGGCGGCGGGGTCTGAGCCCACGTAGAACAGATGGCTCCGCGGCCCGTGGCAGACAAGGGCGCCGTCGACCAGCTTCCAGCTGTCCGTGTTCTCGTTCGCCTTCCAACCGGCCAGGCTCGTGCCATCGAACATGGTCTCGAAGCCGGGCTCCTCGGCCCGGACATGGTCCGCCGCGACCACGATGCCGAAGGCCAGAGCGACGAGCAACAAAACGGGCGTGCGGACGGCGGTGATGGTCATCGGCTGAATCCGAAAGGGTGGCGGGGCCCCGCCGGGGCGTGCGATCAGTATGCACCGCCGCTCGGCCCGGCCCAAGCCACGGCCCCGTTGCGGTCGGGTCGGCCGGGAATGAAGATGCTGCAATCGGGCACGGCCGGGATCCGTGGCCGCCCTCGTTCGGGCACGACGCCATGGCCACCAAGGAAGTCACCCTCCCCGCCCCCTCCGAGCGGCCCGCGGCCCTCAAGGCGCGGCGGCAGCTGAAGATGGCCCGCTCGGCGCACGCCTATGTCCGCGGCAACACCAAGAACTTCTACGACTGGCTGGACGGCAGCCTGGGTCGGTCGGTGCCCGCCGGGCCGCCGATCTGGATCTGCGGCGACTGCCACGCGGGCAACATCGGCCCGATCGCCAGCGCCAAGGGCACCGTCTCGATCCAGATCCGCGACCTCGACCAGACCGTCATCGGCAACCCCGCCCACGACCTGATCCGCCTCGGCCTGTCGATGGCCAGCGCCGCCCGCGGCTCCGACCTGCCCGGCGTGACCACGGCGCGGATGATGGAGCAGATCGTCGAGGGCTACGAGCAAAGCTTTGCGCCGGCCGCGGACACCGACGACGAGCTGCCCTCGGTCGTGCAGGCAGCCATGAAGGCGGCTCACAAGCGCACTTGGAAAGACCTGGCCCGCGAGCGGATCGAGGACACGACCCCCACGATCCCGCTGGGCAAGAACTTCTGGCCCCTCTCCGACGACGAACGGGAGTCGGTGGTGGCGCTGTTCGCCACCGATGCCGGCCGGCGGCTGGTGACGGCGCTCAAGTCGCGTGAGGACGACGCCACGATCGAGGTGGTCGACGCCGCCTACTGGGTGAAGGGCTGCAGTTCGCTGGGCCTGCTGCGGTCTGCAGTGCTGGTTTCGGTGGGAGGCAAGAAGGGGGAACTCTGCCTGATCGACATCAAGGAGGCCGTGCCCGCGCTCGCCCCGCACAACACGGAGGTCGCGATGCCCGATGACCACGCCGAGCGGGTGGTCCAGGGAGCCTGGCACCTCTCGCCGGCGCTCGGTGACCGGATGCTGGCCGCCAAGGTGCTCGACCGGCCGGTCTTCGTGCGGGAACTCCTGCCGCAGGACCTGAAGTTCGACGTGGCCGACCTGACCTGCGACGAGGCGATGAAGCTGGCGCGGTTCCTGGCGCTGGTGGTGGGCAAGGCCCACGCCCGCCAGATGGATGAGCCGACCAGGCAGGCCTGGCAGCAGGAGCTCGACGCCCATCACTCCAAGACGCTCGAGGCGCCTTCCTGGCTCTGGGCGTGCGTGGTCGATCTCCTCGCGACCCACGAGAAGGCCTACCTCGAGCACTGCCGCGTGTACGCGACCGAGGCCAAGCCCGCCTGACGGCCGCGGCTGGTCGTGAGACACGAAGGCCTCCGTCTCGCCCGACGAGGGCGGTCAAGCATCTGACTGCGTGGCGCTCGCCGAATACCTGCTGCAAGTGCCCGCGAACCGGATCAGCTACACGACGATGAACCTCGGGCAGCTGAAGATCCTGCAGGAGGTGATTGCGCTCGGGGTGTTCGTGCCGTTCGCGGTGCCCTCCATGAAGCAGCCGCTGAAGCTCAACTACCGATGGGCGGCCCTGTGCATTTGCGCGGCTGTCTACTTCGTGTTTCGGGAGTCGTGAGGAGGCGGTGGAGGGCGAGGGTCCACGACCTGGACCTGGCCGCGGAAGCCTTCGGGGAACCACGCGACCCGGTCAATCGGCGCCCATGAACGGGAAAAACCCGCCCCCGGCCCGGCGGCGGGAGGTGTCGCCGAGCAGATCCCGCCACATGCGGAGCGGGTCGCCGAAGACGTCGGCCCCGAGTTCACGGTCGGCTACGCAGCCCGCGACCTGCTTCGCGGCGGCGTCGAGCGTGAAGACGTTGTCGATGTAGAGCAGACGCTTGCCCAGGGCGTCGCGGCCCAGCACCTCCATCCCGGCGGCGATCTCGATGCTGTCGCGACGGCCGAAGGGAGGGCCACACACGAGCACGAGGCACGAGTCCCATGCCGCCGGGTGGCTGTCGTCGCGGAACGCGCGGAGTCCTGCCACCACGTCGGCGAAGACGGCGGCGCCGGTGCGATCGAGAATCGACTCGAGGTCGCCCTGCAGCGGGGCAAGCGTTGCCCCTGTGTCTCCCGATGCGGCCCGCCCCTCGTCCGCCCAGCGGCGCGACAGGGTCGCGGCGGCTGCCAGCACCCGCGTTGCAGCCGTGGTGATCGTGTCGGGGAGCCCGGTGGCCAGCCGCGTCGATTCCTCGAGCAGGCCCGCGAGCCGTGTGGCGTCACGGCAGGCCGCGGCGGCGTCCGCACCCCGGACAAGACGGGCGCCGGTTGCCTGCAGGGCGATGAGCCCGTGCAGGAGACCCTTCACCCGCGCGACCCAGGCGGTGGCCGCCGGATAGACACGGGTGACGCGGCCGTGTTCGATCCGACCGACCTCGGCCGTGCCGATGAGCGTCGCGGCCGCGAGGGGGACGGCCGTCACGAGCTCGTCACGGTTGGCAGCGTAGAGCCCGCGAAACTCGGCGTTGAGCGCCGCGATCCGATCGGCCGGCGGGGGCGGCCCATCGCCGCCGCTCCCCTGCCCCGCGGCCGTGCCGGGCGGCCCGACCTGCGTCATGAGCGCCGCCAAGGCGGCGCCGCCGACGATCTGGCGGCGATCGATGCGAACCATGATGGAGACTTCGTATGGCCTGCGCGATGGGACCGATGCACCGCCATAGGATAGCCCTGCCGCAGGTTTCGGATACGGCCGCCGAACGATCCTCAGCGACGCATCGCCCGGCACGCGTCGTGGCACGTCTCGCAGGCCGCCGCGCATGCCTTGCAGCAAGGCTCGTCCCCGCACTTCGTGCATTCGGCGGCGCACTGCTCGCACGCCTCCTCGCAGACCTCGCACATCTCTTCGGCCATCGCGGAGTCGTACTCCATGAGCGCGATGCACGTCCGGCAGGTCTCGATGCACGTCAGGCAGGTTTTCTCGCAGCCGGGGCAGTCACAGCCCAAGATGCATTCGCGGCAGGCCCGGAGGCATTCGTTGCAGGCCTTGATGCACGCGTCCTTGACGCCGGCATCGGCGTGCGGAGCGTCCGCGGCCTGAGCGGCGGCTGGCAGGGTCCCCCGGGACGGCGAGTTCCAACCTGCACCACGTGGCGGTCACCAGGACGTCGGCCGGTGCGGTGCGCATCTACGTAGACGGGGCGTCGGTGGCGACCGGTACCCGGGGCGGCACCC
>JBJTPO010000084.1:0-3061 GCA_046075145.1 Planctomycetota bacterium | reverse complement strand
CTTGGGCATCTACACGATGGCCGCCTACGCCCGCGGCCGCTATGGCCGCGACGATCTCGAACATGCCACGTTTCACCGCTCCCTGATCGCGGCCGGCCACGACCGGCTGTTTCTCAATCCCAGCCAACTGGTGATCTATGGCCGCCGCCACCGCTTCGGCGACGGCGTGGTCGCGGCCCTGAACGCCGCCTGGTCGCGGCTGGCCGGCGGCGGCCCGCGGCCCGGCTTGTTTCCCCGGTTACGACCGGGCGAAACCCCAGGGGCGGTGTCGGCCCGAGCCCGCCGGGCCGCCTGAACGGCGTTGACTCCCGGCGGGTGTTCCCGCGCTGCGGGTGGTCTATGAATCTCGTGGCGGTCATGTGGCCGCCGTCCGCGGGACTGACCTGCGGACCCGATCGCGAGGCTGGCCGCAGGTGCGGCGGTTCAACAAAAAGAGGTTTGCGATGCGTGCATTCATGATGGGTTCGATGTGCCTGGCAGGGCTCGTGGCCCTGGTGCTCGGCAGCGTGGTGACGGCTGACGAGTGTCCGGTCGCCAGGCAGCAGCGGCTGGCCCGCGAGGCGGCGGTTCAGGTGCATACCGTGTCCTACAAGGCCGAGGCCAAGGACATCGTTGACACGGCCGTTGCCGCAGGCGATTTCAGCACGCTCGTGGCGGCCGTGAAGGCGGCCGGGCTGGTCGAGACGCTCAAGGGAGACGGCCCGTTCACCGTCTTCGCCCCGACCGACGCGGCCTTCGCGAAGCTGCCCGAGGGTACCGTCGCGAGCCTGCTCAAGCCGGAGAACAAGGACAAACTCGTCGCGATCCTCACCTACCATGTCGTGCCCGGCAAGGTGATGGCCGCAGACGTGGTCAAACTGACCGAGGCCAAGACCGTGCAAGGCAAGGCCGCCAAGGTGAAGGTCGATGGGGGCACCGTGATGATCGACGGCGCGAAGGTCGTGAAGACCGACATTCCCTGCTCCAATGGCGTGATCCACGTGATCGACGCCGTCATTCTGCCCGAGTGACGAAATCGGGCGGCGGAGCCGTGCAGGTCTCCCCGCGCGGATGCATACTGGGGGCCGGTGCCGGGGAAGTCCGGCGCCGGCCCCTTCGCTTTTCTCCCCGCGTCACCCGAGAGCAACTCATGGCCACCGCCACCGAAGCGACCCCGCGGCTGGGCGACGACGACGTCGCCGCGCTCGACCGGCTCCGTGCGATCCACGCCCGGCTCAAGGCGGAACTCGGCCGGGTCATCATCGGCCAGGAGGAGACGATCGAGCGGCTCACGATCTGCCTGTTCGCCCGGGGACACTCGCTCCTGATGGGCGTGCCCGGGCTGGCCAAGACGCTGCTCGTGAGCAAGCTGGCCGAGACGGTGTCGCTTAAGTTCAGCCGGATCCAGTTCACGCCGGATCTGATGCCGATGGACATCACCGGCACCGACATCCTCCAGGAGACGGCCGAGGGCCGCCGCGAGTTCCACTTCGTGCCGGGGCCGGTGTTCGCCAACATCGTGCTCGCAGACGAGATCAACCGAGCGCCCCCCAAGACGCAGGCCGCGATGCTCGAGGCGATGCAGGAGCACAAGGTCACGGTGGTCGGCAAGACCTTCAGGCTCGACCCGCCGTTCTTCGTCCTGGCCACGCAAAACCCCGTCGAGCAGGAGGGCACCTATCCGCTGCCCGAGGCGCAACTCGACCGGTTCATGTTCTTGGTCGAACTCGACTACCCGAGCGAGGACGAGGAGGTGGCGATCGCCCGGACCACGACGGGCGGCGCCCCGCCGGCGCTCGCGCACGTGCTCACCGGCCCGGAGATCTTGGAGTATCAGGAACTCGTCCGCCGGGTGCCGGTGCCGGACCACATCTACCAGTTCGCGGCCCGGCTGGTGCGGAAGACCAGGCCCCGCGGCGAGACGGCGCCGGCCTGGCTCAAGCCACTGGTCGCGTGGGGGGCGGGTCCGCGCGCCGTGCAATACCTCGTGCTCGGCGCCAAGTCGCGGGCGGCGCTCTCCGGCAGCTACATGGCCCGGCTGGAGGACGTCGAGGCCGTGGCGGCGCCGGTGCTCACCCACCGCCTGATCACCACCTTCGCCGCCCAGGCGGAGGGCATCGACGCCAAGCAGATCGTCGACCGGCTGGTGAAGGAGACGATCGCCGAGCAGGCGGGCTGAGGCGGCCATGCTCTCCGATCGCCAGCCCCGCAGCTTCCTCGAGCCGGCCGTGCTCGCGCGGCTCTCCGGCGTGCCGCTGGTGGCCCGGCGGCCGATGGTTGGCAGCGTCTCGGGCCGGCACGCGAGCCCCCACCGCGGCTCGAGCGTCGAGTTCGCCGAGTACCGAAAGTACGTGCCCGGCGACGACCTGCGGCGGCTCGATTGGCGGGCCTTCGGGCGGTCGGACCGGTTCTACGTCAAGGAGTACGAGGCCGACACCAACCTCCGGCTCGTGCTCGTGCTCGACACCAGCGGCTCGATGGCGTTCGGTTCGACGAATTCCGCCGCTCAGGCCGGGCCGCAGCCGCTCGTGAAGATCGACTACGCCCGGCGGATCTGCGGGGCGCTGGGCTATCTCGCCAGCCAGCAGGGCGACGCGGTCGGCATCGCCTGCGCCGCCGAGCGGATCGTCCGGACACTGCCGCCGCGCCGCAGCCCCGCCCACCTGCGGCTGGTGTTCGACGTGCTCGACGAGGCGCGGCCCCAGGGCACGACGGGGCTCTGCGAGGTGCTCCACGAGATCGCCGAGACGATCCGGCAGCGGGCGCTGGTGGCGATCGTCTCCGACCTGTTCGCCGAGCCCGAGGAGCTGGCCGGGGCCTTCGGTCACCTCAAGTTCCGCCGGCATGACGTGGCCGTGTTCCACCTGCTCGACCCCCAGGAGATGGCCTTCACCTTCCAGCGGCCGACGCGGTTTCTGGATCTGGAGGGGGGCGGGGCGATCTTCGCCGACCCCGTCGAGATCGCCGACCGCTACCACACGGCGGTGACGGCGTACCTGGACGCGTTGCGGCGGATCGTGCTCGAGAAGGGGATCGACTACCACCGCGTCCTGACCGACGAGCCCTACGAGCAGGTGCTGGC
>JBJTPO010000083.1:0-16245 GCA_046075145.1 Planctomycetota bacterium | reverse complement strand
ACTCGCTCGACCTCGCCCAGACGATCGTGCTCCTTGAGCGGTCGCTCGGCGTGGATCCGTTCCGGTCGGCATCGACCAGCCGCACCGTCCGCACGGTGGCCGATCTGGTTTCCATTTACGAATCCGCCCTCGCCAGCGGGGGCTCGCGGGCGTGAGCCCCACCACCCACCCCACCACGAAGATGCCAAGCTCAGTGCCCGCCCCTGCGTCTCTGCTCGAAGCTCCCGTCGAAGACCGCCTCGCCGCCGCGATCGGCGAGATCGCCCGCCAGGCTCCCGACCGGCTGGCCATCGTGGCCCAGGCCGGCGGCGACGCCCGGCGCACCATCGACTACGCCGCGCTCGCCCAGGCGATCGCGAACCTCGAGGCCGGCCTCGATGCGGCCCGGCCGGTGGGGATCGTGGCCCGGGCGGCCCGCGTGGAGAGCCTGGTGGTGATCGCGGCCGCCTGCGGCCGTCAGCATGTGCCCGTGGCCTTCCTGGCGGAGGATTCCCGCGACCTGGTGGGCGAGCTGCGCGACTGGGTGGAACTCGACGATTCGCTCGCCCTGCCGCCGGCCCCGGCGGGCGGAAGCAAGCGGCTGGAGTTCGAGACGGTTCCGCCGCAGGTGATCGTGGCCACCTCCGGAACCAGCGGTCCGCCCAAGCTTGTGGACCACTCCTGGGAATCGCTGCTCGCCGCCGCCCGGCTCTCGGAGCAGTGGCACGGCCTCGGCTGGCTGCTCGTCTACGACGCCACCCGCTGGGCGGGCATCCAGGTCTGGCTCCAGGCCCTGCTCACGGGCGGCCGGCTGGTGGTGCCGGCGTCTCGCGATCCCGACGTGGTGGCCAAGGCCCTGGCCGATGAACAGGTCTCGATCCTGCCGGCCACACCCACACTCCTGCGCCGGCTGCTCACCTCGGCCGACCCGGCGCTGCTCGCCCGAGCCGGCGGTCTCAACCGGATCACGCTCGGGGGCGAGGCGGCCGATGCCGCGCTCCTCGATCAGGCTCGCGTTGCCTTCCCCGCGGCGAAAATCACGCAGGTGTATGCCACGACCGAGCTGGGCGAGGTGTATCGCGTCGCCGACGGCCGCCCCGGCTTCCCGGTGGCCTGGTTGGGCAAGGCCCTGCCCGGCGGCGCCCGCCTCTCGCTGCGGCGCGATGGCGAGCTGCTCGTGCGGCTCTCCCGCGACACGGCGGAGATCGGCACGGGCGACCTCGTGGAGCGGCGGGGCGACCGTTACGAGTTTACGGGCCGCCGCAGCGACGTGATCGTGGTCGGCGGAGCAAAGGTGTATCCCAAGCGGGTCGAGGAGTTGATTCGCAGCGTGCCGGGCGTCACAGACGCCCGCGTCTGGGGTCTGCCGAGCGCGGTCACGGGCGAGTTGGTGGCGGGCGAGATCGTGCTGGCCGACCCGCTCGCGGAAGGCCAGTCGCCGGAATCCGTCCGGGCTGCCGTCCTCGCGCAGTGCCGCGAAACCCTCGAGCCGCATTCCGTCCCGCGCATCCTCGATCTCGTGAAGCAGATCGCCACCACAGCCGCCGGCAAGACCCCGCGCAAGTCACGCGTCTGAACCATAAAAGCCCCCCGGCGCGAGCCGGGGGGATGCCACCCGCCACTCCACTCGACGTTGGTGCGCCCCGCCCGCCCTGTAGCCGCGGGGCTCTGCCCCGAGAAATCGCGCCCTAAATGTCCGTCGTCCGCACCGCCTTCGAAGACCGCTACCTCGCCGAGGCTCGGCGGATCTGCCTGCAGGAAGTTGCCGATCCTCGCTACGAGATCTTTCTCTTCGGCTCGCGGGCCCGGGGCAGCTGCGACCACTCGAGCGACGTGGATATCGGGATCGCTGGACCGGAGCCGTTGCCGGAGGGCGTGTCGCGGCTGATGAATCGGCTTTTGGAGTCAGACGTCCCGTGGCGGTGTCAGGTGGTGGATTTTAGGCTCGTGACGGACGAGGCGTTTCGGCGGCAGGCTTATGAAGGGCGGGAAGTGTGGCGAGCGGCGAGCTAGGCCGGGAAAACCTGACGCGCGCACTCGATGGGCTCGCGGCGGCGATCGCTCTCGACACGAGCCGGTTTCCCGAGTTTGTCTGCGACGTGATCGACAGTGGCCGGATTCAGAAGTTCGAGTACTCGGTGGAGCTCTTCTGGAAGCACCTGCGAGGAGCCCTGCTCGCCGAGGGGCTCGACGTACCCAACAGTCCGCGGGCGGCCATCAAGGCGGCTCTGGAGCGGGGCTTCGTGACCGAGGGCGAGTATCAGTCCGCGCTTGATCTGATCGCCGACCGCAACACCTGCAGCCATGTCTACCGCCAGGCGCTGATCCCGGCCATGCTGGCCCGGCTCCCCGCCCACTGCCGCCTGATGCAAATCGTCACCGCGCGCCTGCAGCATCTTTAACCCCGTGCCCTCGCCCCCTCTCACGCTGATCTCCGGCGGCTCGCGCGGCCTGGGGCTCGCGCTCGTCGAGCACCTGCTGGCCCGGGGCGACAGCGTGGCCACGTTTTCCCGTTCAGGCTCGGCGGCGCTGGCCGCGCTCTCCCAGGCCCATCCCGACCGGCTCGTGGCCGAGCCGCTCGACATCACCGATTCCGCGGCGATCGGCGGCTTCATCGCCCGCGTGGCCGACCGCTTCGGCCGGCTCGATCATTGCATCGCGAATGCCGCGATCGCCCACGAGGGCGTGTTGGCCACGATGCGCGACGACGAGATCGACTCGATGCTGGCGGTCAACCTCCGCGGGGCGATCGTGTTCATCCGCGAGTGTGTCCGGCAGATGCTCGCCGCCACCGCGGTCGCGTCCGTCGCCGACCGCTCGATCACGGTCGTCTCCTCCGTGGTCGCGGAAAACGGCTCTCCCGGCCTCTCTGTCTACGCCGCCACCAAGGCGGCCTTGGAGGGGCTGGCCCGCAGCCTGGCCCGGGAACTCGGCCCCCGTGGAATCCGCGTGAACGCGATCGCCCCGGGCTTCCTGGAGACGGATCTCTCGAGCACGCTCCCAGACGACCAGCGGGCTCGGATTGCCCGTCGCACGGCCCTGGGCCGGCTGGGCAAGCCAAAAGACGTGGTCGGCGCCGTAGACTTCCTCACGGGGAAATCGGCCGGTTTCAGCACCGGCCAGGTCCTCAAAATCGACGGCGGCAGCTGACCGCCGGCCCACTGAACGCCCTCACAAAACCCTCCCAATCCATCGAAAAATGAACCCAATCGGGTACGCTCCAAGTACGGTGTGGATGGGGCAAGAAGCTACGTCACCCAAGGGAACGGAGTGCCGGTGAGCCAACCCCCCCCAAAGGACGGGCCAACGCCGGATGCGTGTGACCGCATCATCATCGTGGGAGCGGGCGGCTTCGGCCGCGAGGTGCTGCAGTGGGCCCGCCAGGCGTGGCCCGCGCATGCGGCAAAAATCGCTGGCTTTCTCTCAGACGATCCGCATGCGATCGATGGCCATCGCCCCACGCTTCCGATCCTCGGCTCGCCGGATTCTTTCGAGCCACGGCCGCATGACGGGTTCATCTTGGCGATCGGGATCCGTGGCGTGCGGCGGGAGGTGGCCGAGCGGCTGGCGGCGCGCGGGGCGAGGTTCCTCACCGTGATTCATCCCACGGCGATCGTGGCCGACACGGCGGTGATTGGCTCAGGCTCGGTGATCTGCCCGTATGCGGTGGTGAGCGACGCAGCGCGGCTGGGCCGGTGCGTACTCGTCAACTACCACGCCTCGCTGGGCCACGACGCGGCCGCTGGAGATTTTGCGGTGTTGTCTCCATATGCGACGCTTGGTGGGCAAGCCGAAGTTCAGTCGGGCGCCTTTATGGCTATTCGGGCGACTGTCGGTCCTCGGGTAACTGTCGGCGCTGATACGGTGATTGCGGCGAACTCCTGTGCGCTAGGGGATGTGCCGGCGGGTAAACTAGTTTATGGAGTCCCGGGGCGAGTCGTAGCGCATCTGGTGCCCCAGACTTTGGTGACTCGATGAGGAGTGCAGGATGATTCTCAACGCCGTCAACTTTCGGTGCATGGCTTATCTTGCGACCGCGTGGCTCCCGATGGCCGCCGCGTATTCACAGCCTAACTTGGCCGATCTGCTCGACCAAGAAGACGCGGCCCAGACGAGGCCCGTCGCCGCGATGGCAGATCCCAACGCCGCGACTACAGATCGCCCCTCGGCGGGTCCTCGAAAGGAGCCGATTCCCAACGCTACGGAGACCAAGCAAGCAATCACGTCCATTAACGACATCTTCCGTGCGGACTTGGCGTCTGCCACTACGCCTGAACAACGGGTCGCTTTAGCGAAACAGTTTCTGGCGCAAGCAGCGCGAACCACAAAAATGGCTGAGCGATGGGGCTTGCTGATTCAGGCTGTTCAACTCGCTTCGGACGCGAGCGACTCGACGATGGCATTCAGCGCAATCGATGCATTAGGGGACACATTTGATGTGAATCTTGATGCGGCTCGAATCGAAGCCCTAGCCAAGATGGTCCCAAAGGCGCCGCCCGCCACAATCAATGATTTGGCAAGGGTTTGCATAAGCATGAGTAGATCATCGATCGCAAAACAGAACCTGGTAGACGCAAGGAAACTAGCTGCGATGACAGGGGCGTTAGCTAAAAAATCACGGAACCGAGAGTTGCTGACAGACTTCAACCAGTTGAGCGCAGCGATTAAAGAAGCCGAAAGTTTGGGCAGAGAACGGGATAGTCTGCTCAGTAAAGTCGAGACGAATCCTACGGATCCATCCATCAACTCTGACGTGGGCGATTTTTTTTGCTTCAAGCAAAACGACTGGCCGGCAGGCCTGCCTTTTCTAGTGAAAGGAGAAAATGAGCGTTTAGCTCAGGTCGCCGCGCGTGAACTGGCTGCCCCGAAGAGCGATGCTGCAGTGCTTGCGTTGGCTGACAGTTGGTGGGTGGTAAGCGAAACCGAGAATGGGGTCGCCAAGGCCGCTATTCAGATGCACGCTGTCGACATTTACCGGCGCGTGTTGAAAACCCTGTCGGGCCTCGAGAGGGTTCGCGTTGAAAAGCGGATAAGTGCTGCGACAGCAGCCTCAATTGCAACAAACAAGTCGAAAGCTAGCAAGACGCCGGGGCTTGTCTTGTGGTTGGACGCGAGCCAGTTGCCAAGTTTTGATCCTGTCATGCGTCGTGGCGGCCCGGCAACAAAGATCAACGCTTGGCGTGATTTGAGCGGACGGGGCCATGACGCTGTCCAGACAGATCCGACAAAGCAGCCGCTCTGGACGACCGATGGGTTTGACGGCAGTCCGGGCGTGGTGTTTTCCGAGACGCAAACGCTGAATGTTTCGATGGCCTGCGGGCAGGAAGGCACGATCCTGGTCGCGCTACAACCTAGGGCGGTTGGAAATATGAGGTTCTTGGGCTGCTACCGCAATCAAGGAGAGCACGTGGGCCTGTGCCTGAGGAGTGATGGCAGCGTGTGGGCGGAGGCCATGATGCCTGGCAACACTGCAGCCGTTGTGCGATCGAATGCCTCTTGGTACAGCGCCGAGGCAAAACTGCTGCTCGGCCAGTCGTGGGGTAAGTCGCTTTTGCTCATTGGTGCCGGCAGCGTTCCGGCAGCGCCGTTCGCGGAAACGGCCGCGGTGTTTCCCGGTCCGTGGGGCATCGGGGGCGCATTTGTCAAGCAGCCGGTCGAGTATTTCAATGGCGTCTTAGGCGAGGTCTTGGTGTTTGACCGCGAGCTGACCCCAGCCGAGTTGGAGAGCCTGTCCGGCGACCTAGCCGCCAAGTGGCGATGCCGGTGAGCCTCCGCGAAATGCCGACCGCGTACCAAGATGCATGGCTCGGCCGGGTTTTCTTTCAGTGAACATCAACGCAGGCCTGCTGCGGCATCTGTTTTCGCTGCGGCCGCACGAGACGGCTACCGAGACGGGCCGCTCGCTGGAGCGGTATCGGCGAGCTGCGCTCACGTCGGCGGCCAACGTACTTGGGCGCGGCGTGGGTTTGCTGGTAACGCTGATCTCGGTGCCTTTGACGATTCGTTATCTTGGCACCGAGCGGTACGGTGTCTGGATGACCATCAGCTCGATCGTGGCGATCCTTGGCTTTGCCGATCTCGGGCTAGGCAACGGTCTTTTGAACGCGATCTCCACGGCGCACGGACGTGAGGATCGCGTGTTCGCACGCGAATGCGTTTCGTCTGCCTTTTTCTTACTTACCGGCTTTGCTGTACTACTCGCCTTCGTTTTCGCGATCTGCTACCCGTTGATTCCCTGGGATCGTGTATTCAACGTCTCTCTGGAGGCGGGGCGGCAGGAAGCCGGGCCGGCGATGGCCGTGTTCTTCGGCTGCTTCCTCATTGGCCTACCGCTCGGCATCGTCAACCGGATCCAGATGGGCTACCAGCAGGGCTTCGTCAACGCCGTCTGGCAGGCAATTGGCAGCCTGCTCGCGCTTTTGTGCCTGATGGTTGCCGTTTGGCTGCGCGGTTCGTTGCCCCTGCTCGTGCTGGCGTTGGCCGGGGCGCCGCTGGTCGCGACCGCGCTCAATGGAGTTGCGCTCTTCTGCCGGACGATGCCCTGGCTGGTGCCAGTCTGGTCTAACATCAGCTGGCAGGCCGTTCGGCAAGTCGGCACGACGGGATTCATGTTTCTGATTCTGCAGATGTGCGTCGCCCTGCTCTCATCGGTCGACAACCTCATCGTGGCGCAGCTGCTTGGCCAAGAAGCGGTCGCGCAACTAGCGGTGCCAGCCCGGCTCTTCAGCGTAGCCAGTACCGTTGCCATGATCGCCCTGATGCCTCTTTGGCCAGCCTACGGTGAGGCGATCGCGAAAGGCGATATCGCTTGGGTAAAACGGACGGTTATGCGATCGACTGTATGCGCGGCGGGCGTGTCGTTGGCTGTCGCACTACCCCTCATGCTGCTAGGCAGGCCCATTGTGCAAGGGTGGGCGGGCGGTGAGATCAATCCCTCGCAGTCGCTTTTAATCGCGCTTGGTTGCTGGACGGTGCTGTCCACGGTGGGATCGTCGCTGGCAATGTTTCTCAACGCGGCGAACGTGGTTTTGTTCCAGACGGTGTGCGCCGTGGCCGTCGGCGTGACGGCGACTGTCCTAAAGACCCATTTGGCGACAATCGCCGGCAGCGAAGGGATCGTTTGGGCGACGTGCGGTGTTTATCTCCTGCTCGCACTGATTCCAACGCTCCTCGCTTTACCGGTGATCTATCGGCAGAAGACCAACCATCGCCCCGTTGCGCTTGCCAGGTAGCAGGACAAAAGCACCCAAATGTCACCCGACATAATGATATTCGTTGGTGTTCCTACACGCAAGAATACGGTGCAAGCTCGTCGTGACGGACGGCACAAAGAAGACGGGCGCTCGTTGAATAGGCCCCCGTCGCAGCGAGCGACCTCGGTTCGGTAGGGTGCGTTGAATCCCTCTGAAAGCTGGCCCTTTGGGCAAATGCTTCGTGTCCGGAGAGTAGGCGTTCCTAACGCGGCGACTCCCGTGCTTATTTTGGTCGCCGGGAAATCGCCGACGTTTGTCCGACCGATTGGCCAGCAGCCGTGACTGAAAACAAATCTCAAACGGGGCAAGCGGCTTGTTTCCCATGCCCATTGTGTGGCGAAAGTTCCGTCGTGAGCTTTCGGGCGTTCGTCTTACGAAAATACGACGTGGCGTATGGTCTCTGTGAAGCATGCGGGTTGCTCGCGACGGAGCCGCCGCATTGGCTCGACGAGGCATACCGCTCGCCAATCGGTGTCGCGGATACCGGGTTAGTCGCACGCAATCTCGCAAATGCCAGCCTTGCAGCGTCCGTGTGCCGGCTGCTTGGAGTTGCTAACGGCACGCTGGTCGATGTTGCAGGCGGGTACGGGCTTTTCACTCGACTCATGCGAGACAGTGGCTTCGACTGTTACACGCATGACCCGCTGTGTACAAACGTGCATGCACTCGGATTCGAGCCCCCGGCCGGATGTCGATCGGAGATGATATTTGCGTTCGAGGCGATCGAGCATATCCGCACACCACTAGAGTTTTTGGAGAACGCTTTTCGCACTTACGGATGTAGGACTGCTCTGGTGTCAACTCAGACATTCAGCGGTTTTCCGCCTCCACAAACGTGGTGGTACTACAGTTTCGACGGCGGGCAGCACGTCATGCTTTATCAGCCGCGAAGCGTTGGTGTACTCGCGGAAAAGTTAAAGTGCCGTTGCTACTCGCTGTCGCCTGCTCATCACCTGATCACTGATCGAACGCTTCATGCTGCAACTAAATTGGTGCTGAGGAGCAGCGTGTTGCGTCGGTTTTACTCGGCGATTCATCGTAGGCTAGTCCCACTGCAGAGTAAAACCTTTGCGGACAGCGGTCTCGGCTCTCTGGTTCGCGGCCGAAAGGGCACGGGCGGGTAATCCGGTATCGTCCTCGTTGGGTGACCGGTCAAATATTGGCATTGATGAAGTTGCCAAGCGGGCAGCAAGTAGAGGGAGAGCACTATGATAAGAATCCCCGTCGCCGTGCCTGATCTCACAGGCAATGAGGAACGCTACGTTTGCGAGGCGATCCGCAGTTCGTGGATCTCGTCGACCGGCACGTTTCTCAATCGATTCGAGGCCGAATTCGCCGGAATGTGCGGAACAAACTCGGCGGTCTCAATCTGCAACGGAACCGTCGCACTTCATTTGGCGCTCTTGGCGCTCGACGTGCGGCCTGGCGACGAGGTACTCGTGCCATCGCTGACGTATATCGCCACCGCAAATGCGGTACGATACGTTGGAGCCGAGCCGGTATTCGTCGACGTCGATCCGACGACGTGGTGCATGGATCCGCTCAAGGTCGAGGCAGCGATCACCCGGCGCACTCGCGGGATGATTCCTGTTCATCTCTACGGTCATCCTGCCGACATGGATGCCCTGAATCACCTTGCGGCGGTTCACGGGCTGTGGGTCGTCGAAGATGCCGCGGAGGCGCACCTCGCCCGCTACAAGGGGCGACCCGTGGGCTCGTTTGGCCGCCTGGCGACCTTTTCCTTCTACGGCAACAAGATCTTCACGTCGGGCGAGGGGGGGGCGATCACGGTCAGCGATCGTAATCTTGAGGTGCGCATCCGCACCCTCCGCGGGCAAGGGGTTGATCCTAGTCGTCGCTACTACTTCCCCGTGACCGGCTACAACTTTCGACTCACGAACGTCGCGGCCGCATTTCTGTGCGCGCAGTTGGAGCGAGCTGAAGGGATCGTGGCTCGTCGCCGCGAGATTTATGACGCCTACGATCGCGCGCTGAGGGGCGTTCCCGGCCTCGGCTTTCAGCCAACGGCTGAATGGGCCGAGCCCGCGCCCTGGCTCTATTGCATTACGGTCGATCCGTCAGTCGCCAAGGTGGATCGCGACGGGCTGATGGCAGCGCTTGCCGCAGAGGGGATCGACAGTCGGCCGTTTTTTTTGCCGTTGCATCTGCTCCCGCCGTTTCGTGAAGAAGCGACCAAGCGGGGTGACTTGCTTCCGGAGACCGAGCGGTTGGGGGCGGTCGGCCTGAACTTGCCCACGTATGCGGCGCTCACCGAAGACGATCTCGGCCGAATCACGCACGTGATTCGCCGGAGTGTTGGTGCCTAAAGAATTGGTCAGTAGAGGGGCGCTGCAGGCCGAGACCCGGCAGCCGGCACGAAGTGGCGGTCTTAAGTCCATGACGTCACGACCATTGCGCGTGTGCATCGATGCCCGCATGCAGGGCCTCCCAGGGGGAATTGCGCAGGTCGTTTGTGGGCTTGTGAAGGGCCTCTCGTCACTCAGCGACGGCTGCGAGGAATATATCTTTCTAGTGACGCCGGGAAACGATCGCTGGGTTAAGCCTTTTATCGGCGGGGCCTGTCAGATCGTGGAGGCAGCGCCTATGCTAGCTAAGCGGGCGAGGGCAGCAGGTGTGCTAAACAAGCTGCCATTCGCCCGCGCGGCGTGGGAGCGATTCAGTCCGATTCTCGGTCGTCGCACCTACGCCGTGCCGCAATCGGACGGCGCGATCGAGAGTCTGGAGCCAGACGTTGTGCATTTCCCCCTCCAGTCCGGCTGCTTGACAAATTTGCCTAGCATCTACCAGCCGCACGATCTGCAGCACCGCCACCTTCCCGAGTTTTTTACGCCACGGCATCGGATGACCCGTGAGATCCTCATGCAGGCGATCTGCCGGCAAGCCTCCACCATCGCCGTGGCATCAACGTGGGTGAAGAAGGATCTTGTCGCCCAGTTCGGCCTCCCGCCGGAAAAAATCGCTGTCATCCCCCTGGCTCCGGCGACCGCTGCCTATGCGGAGCCGAGCGACGATCAGGTGCGCGACTGCCGGCGGAAATACACGATTCCAGACGACTTCATTTTTTATCCGGCTCATACGTTTGCTCACAAGAACCACATCCGACTACTTGAGGCGTTAGCACAGTTGCGTCGCGATCGCAGTGTGATTATTCCCGCCGTGTTCTCGGGAGGGCTCACCGACTTCGCTAAGACCGTACAGCGCGCGGCGGCAAGGCTGGGGTTGGAGGGCCAAACGCATTTTCTCGGGTATGTCTCCGAAACGGAACTGCGATGCCTATACCAACTCTGCCGTGCGGTCGTCATCCCGTCGCTGTTCGAGGCAGCGAGTTTTCCCCTCTGGGAGGCCTTTCAGGCGGGTGCAGCCTGTGCCTGCTCGAATGTTACCTCGTTGCCCCGTCAGGCAGGAGGGTCCGCGATCATCTTTGATCCGCAGTGCACCTCGTCCATCGCGGATGCCGTCCTTAGTGTGTTTACTGACGAGACACTCCGTGCAACGCTGGTAAGTGCAGGCCACGCTAATGTTAGGTCCTTTACGTGGGAAAAGACTGCCCGTCGCTACCGCACGGTGTACCGGGCTTTGGGAAATCGTCCGATAAGCGAAGAGGAGCGGGCCTCTCTTGCGGCTGGGGCCGCCGAATTGTGACCAAGCCAGTCCAGTCGCCCGCGATTCAAGGCGCGGAAGATGGTCAGCAGGCCCTCCGATTTGTCCGGCTGGAGACGACTTGGATTCAAGCACTTGTGGAAATGCTCGAGACGGTGGATCGACGGTTTTTCCATCCTCATCCGTTTTCCCGAGAAGCCATCGAGCCTCTCGTGGATTCTCGGGATGAATACTGGCTCCTCGTAAAAGGGGAAGCCGTGGTTGGCTATGGGATGCTTCGTGGATGGGAGGAGGGGTACGCCATTCCAAGCCTGGGAATCGCCGTCGCCGCCAGCAATCGAGGCCAGGGCCACGGCGAACGGATCATGCATTTCCTTCATGGCAGGGCCGCAAGGCGCAGGGCCAACCAAGTTCGGCTGACCGTTGAAGCCGAAAATCAACCCGCCCGCGCGCTGTATTATAAGCTTGGATATCGACAGGCTGCGGATGGGCCTGACGCGCCATGGTTCCTGAGTCTGTTCCCAGCATCCGCCACCGAGTATTGCAAATCGGACGAGATGCCTCCGCCATGATTGATTCCGTTCTTGCGCGTTGCCTGATCGGCCTGGACCCACGCCTGCGGGTGAAAGCGATCGCCTATCTGCCGCTTAGTCGATTAGTCGTGCTGTTGGCCACAGCCGACGTTTTCTGGCCGATGACGTCGGGTGCGCCAATTCCAGCCGCGAGGCCGTACCGTCCGCTGCCGTTTCTCGGCCACGTCGGCACGATGATATCCGAGCGGTACAACCAAACCGATTGGAGCCTCGCGTTGCGGGTTACAACCCGTGCGATCGTATTCATCTCCCGCACTCCGTTTCGCAGCTGCTACACGACCACCGAGATGTGGTGGAGGCTGCGCTTTCAAGAGCGTCGAGTTGCCCCGCATCTAGAACCTCGCAACGGCCAGCATTTCGAGCAGGCCGGTCCATGATGAACGCAAGGCACATGGAATCGGGAATGAACAGCGGCGTAGATGAAGATTTGCCGCGATTTATTCCGCCGCTGGTTTCCCTCGCGGCAACCTGCCGCCGCCCCTCCGGCCCCAAGGAGGACAGCGATGCCAGGTCGAGCGGGTGGGTGCTCTGTGCCGCGTTTCTATTGGGCCTGGGCGCTCGGCTCCAGGTGCAAGTGATCGGGTTTCTGCCATTCTCAGAGCTAGTCGTCGGGCTGCTCTTTCCACTTTCGCTCCCAGCCTACACCCGCCGTGGCGCGCTCCGCAGTACGCGACTTTTGATGCCGTTATGCGGCCTGTGGCTTGCATCCACGGTAATTACTGATCTGTACCTCGCCACTGAGTGGTCGCTTGCCGCCCGTGGCGTCGCCCGAGTGTTGATCTATCTCGTCTGCATCCCGTTTGCGGTCGTGTTTTTCGGAAAGGACACCTGGCGCAGACTGATTTTCTTCACACTCGGTCTTATCCCGTCCGTAATCCTTTCCGCCTTTGTCTTTCAAAGCGGCGCTCAGATTGGTCGTGAGATGGTGTGGGGCAGAGCGCTGATCAATTTCGAGACGCATTGGGTGGCCGTTGTCGTCTTCGCAGCCCAGTTGATCAACCTGCTCGTGTACCACCGGTCGAAGACCGTGGCCTATGCGGCGTCACTGTTTGCCGGCGGCCTGAATTTCTACAACGGGTCGCGTTCGGCGGGGGCGGCGTTTGCCATCGGTGCACCCCTCGCGTTCGCTCGCAACTTTCTGGCTACTCGAAGGGCTGCAGGGAGACTTTCCGCCAGAGGCATCGCCATGTTTGTCACTGCGACCGCCCTGGTGGCATGGGGCGTTATCGAGGCATATTCCTATAGCGCCCGAGAAGGCCTGCTCGGGGAGCAGTCTCGCCGAAAGTTTGAAGCGCAGACCAAGTCGGCGGCAGGCCTGCTCCTGACCGGCCGCCTTGAGTTTGTTGGGGCGGCGCTCGCTGTCCGCGATTCCCCTTTCCTTGGCCACGGCTCGTGGAAGCTCGACACGGATCGCTACTACGCCCAGGCCCTTCGCTACTTGGAAATCGATGCCGACCCACGGGCTTACTATGTCAAGGGTTACCCGCTGATCCCTTCCCATTCGCATCTCATGGGCGCGTGGGTCGAGAATGGCCTCGCCGGGGGCATCTTCTGGGCATATACCTTGATTATCGTGGCCAGGGCGTTGTATCGACCGCTGGAGGATGATCGTCACCTGCGGTTATGGGTGAGTTGCACAGCGACCGCTCTTGCTTGGCATATTCTCTTTTCCCCAATCTCCGGCCGGTTGGAGACGTGCGTTGCGCTCGCGGTCTTCCTTACCCAAGCCGACGCTGCGGCTTTTGCGGAACGTTTACGGCCACGCCTGGCGGGCGCTCGCTCCGCGTGAGGCAGTCGAACTGAGTGAAGGAATCCGGCATAAACCAAGGGCCCGCTTTTGATCGGCGGCTCTTGATTATCTCGCAGGTCTACCCTCCAGATCCTGCCGCGGTCGGCCAACATCTGGCCGATGTTGCCGAGGCAATGGTGCAACGTGGCTGGCGCGTCACCGTCTACACCGCCAGCCGCGGATATGACGACCCAAGGGTGCGATATTCCTCACGGGAGAAGCGTGGAGGCGTTGACGTGCGCCGGCTCGCGCTCTCCAGCTTTGGAAAACGAAGTATCGTCATCCGCCTTCTAGCGCAGCTGCTGTTTGTCGCTCAGGCCCTGCCGCGATGTATCTTGCATTCCCGCGTTTCATGCCTGCTCGTGAGCACGAGTCCGCCATTCGCCGGATTTTTCGGTGCTATCGCTGCCGCGATCCGGCGCGTGCCGCTGGTGTGGTGGGTGATGGACGTGAACCCCGACCAGCTCATTGCCGTCGGCCGGGTTCGGGCAAGTTCTTGGGCTGTCAGGGCGTTTGATTGGATGAATCGGCGAGCGCTCGGGGCGGCCCGGAGCGTCATCGTGCTCGACCGCTACATGTCCGAGGTTATGCAACGGAAGTCCACGGTTCCGATCTCCATGCAGGTCATTCATCCCTGGGCGGCTGCGGAGCTGCAAGTCGCCGCTGCTCCTGCTCAAAATCGCTTCCGTGACAGCCTGCAATGTGATGGCAGGCTCGTGGTCATGTATTCGGGCAACCATGCGATTACGTCGCCGCTCACGACGCTGCTTGCGGCGGTTCAGTCGATGGGCCACACCGGAAGGCTGCAGTTTGTGTTTGTGGGAGGCGGTGCAGGGAAAGCGGATGTCGACCGGCTGATCGTCGAGCGGCCGGAACTTCCCGTCCGGTCGCTGCCGTATCAGCCGCGGGAGTCGCTCCATTCGGCCCTGGCGGCCGCCGATGTGCACGTCGTCTCGCTTGCCGACGAAGCCGTTGGTCTGGTGCACCCATGCAAGCTGTACGGGGCGATGGCGGCCCGTAGACCAATCATCGCGTTGGCACCAGCTGACTCATATCTCGGCGAGATCGTAGCCAGCCATGGGATTGGATGGAGGGTGTCGCAAGGAGACGTGGCCGGCATGGTCGCTGTGCTGCAGGAATTGCAGGAAGCCGGCAGTGCGCGGCTCCGCACGATGGGAGAGATCGCTGGGGAAGTCGCAAGCCGCATCTTTTCACGGGATCGAGCTGTGGCCGCGGTGTGCGATGTGATCGATCGGGTTGCGACGCCGTCCGACCGAGAACCTCCCGCCGCCCTTGATCGCGGCCTTCCGCAGCCAAGGAGCTACTCATGAGTGAGCCTGTGCTGACGGTGGTCGTTCCCTGCTGGAATAGCGAACAGTTTCTCGGGCGATGTTTGGCCTCGCTGGCAGGAGTTCCAGCCGGTTCACTGGAAGTAATCGTTGTTGATAACGAGAGCAGCGACAACACGCGCGCGATCGTCGAGGCGCACGGAGGGCTTGTTTCGCAAGTGATATCGGAACCCGACCGGGGGCAGAGCGATGCCCTCAACAAGGGATTTCGGGCGGCCACGGGACGGTTTGTCTGCTGGGTGAACTCCGATGATGAGGTGATCGGCGGATCGCTGGCCCGAATCGTGAGCATCCTCGAACACGCACAAGGCGACTGGTACACCGCCGGAATGGTATGGATCGATGAGGCAAGTCGCATCGTGAGGTGTTCACCGCCGCTGCCGCACTGGCCCGTGCTTGAACGGTTTGGTGCGACGGGCATCGGGGGACCATCGTCATTCGTTCGCCGCGCAGTCGTTACTCGGGTCGGACAGTTTGACGAGCGACTCCACTACAGCATGGATACGGATATGTGGTACCGTCTCCATTCCCAAGGCGTGAAACTCCACGCTCTTAGTTTCTATGTGTGGGCGTTTCGCATTCATGCTGCCTCCAAGACGTCGCATGTCCATTTGGGTCAACGGATGAACGCCGGGATGATGGCCGATCGAATGGTGCTGGCCCGACGGTACGGCTTTGGCACGACGCGGCTACACACGGCATTCCTGCAGGCCGGCACGCGGGCCCTCGGACTATTGAGCGGCCGTGATTTTAGAGCCTTTCAGGACACTCGCTGCCTTCGTGGGCGCAGCGTTGTCGAACTGTCGTGCCAGCGCGCGGCCGCGGGATAAGCGCGGCTTTCTCGTGCGAATCTTGGAAGCGATTGATCGGATTGACCTGCGGGCTGGGGGCCCCAGTCGCGCCGTCCTCGATCTATCGCTGGTGATGACGGAGCGGGGGCACGAGGTGACCGTGGCGACGCGGTCGGGCCCCGATATCCCTGACGAGTGGCAACGCCCACTTCCATTCGCTGAGCGGCGTACGCCCCGCGCCAATGTCGTGCGGGTGAGCCAGTGGCTGCCGCCGGGCACTGAGGGTGCGGTGACACTCCGGCGGATGGTTGCATCCGCCGACATCGTTCACCTTCACGGCGTCTGGGAGCCGTTTAATCTGCGAATGGCGGCTATCTCGCGGGCAGCGGGAGTGCCATACGTCGTCACCTTGCGGGGCATGCTCGACGATTGGTGCATGGCGCAGCGCGCGTTAAAGAAGCGCATGTATCTGGCTGTTGCGGGGAGGCGATTCCTGGAGCAAGCCGCGGTCGTCCAATGTACCGCCGACGCCGAGTTATATCAGAGCGAAAAATGGTTTCCGCGAGGTAAAGGCTGCGTGTTGCCAAACCTGCTCAACCTCCAGCCCTACGAATGCCTGCCTGGCTCAGGCGATGCGCTGCGGCGGTTTCCGTTTCTGGCCGATAATCGCCCATGGTTTCTTTTCCTAGGCCGCATCAACCCCAAGAAAGGCGTGGGCCATCTTGTCGATGCCGCGAGACAGCTGCGGGATTCAGGCTGCCCAGTAGGGGTGGTGGTGGCCGGGGTCGCGGACGATGCTGGGTATCTCGAACGATTGCATGGCCAGGTGAGGTCGGCGGGCCTAGCTGCCGACATTCATTACGTCGGTCA
>JBJTPO010000082.1:0-2042 GCA_046075145.1 Planctomycetota bacterium | reverse complement strand
AGCCGCCCGACGAACCGCCGGAGCTGCCACCCTAGGAGCCGCCGTAGGAGTAGGTCGTGTAGCCGCCCGACGAACCGCCGGAGCTGCCACCCGACGAGCCACCGGAAGACCCGCCCGACGAGCCGTGGCTCGAGTGACGGTAGGCACGCATCGCCTTGCGATAGGCGTGCTTGGAGCCCCAGCCGCCGCTCGACCCGTGCGAGCCATACGAGCCGTAGCTGCCGCCCGACGACGCACCGCCGTACGAGCTGTAGCTCCCGCCCGACGAGCCACCCGAGCTGCCACCGGACGAACCGCCCGAGCTGCCGCCCGAGGAACCGCCGGACGAACCACCCGAGCTGCCGCCCGACGAGCCGTAGCTGCCGTGACGGTGACCCCAGCCAGCCTGGGCGTCACAGGTCGCCGCGGCAACCGCGGCGAACGTCAGGACACCCGCAACCTTCATCCAGCGACTCTTCGCCATAGCCATCAATCTCCAGAAATTTCGTGAATCAGGGTCCGCGGAGCACGTCGCCGCTCCCGACCAGTTCCGGGTGACGATCCGCTTTCCAAGCGAGGATAGTTTGCCGATCGGGCAGTTCAAGGCAACTGCAAAGTTTGGGCAAAGTTTGCCGGCAGGTGGTCAGTGCGGCCTGGACAGCCGGAAAAACCATTTTTTCTTCGGGAAAAGGAGGTTTCCGTGGACCGGCCCGGCCGCGTGCGACGCCAAAAGGCGTTGGCGTCCGTGCCGCGTCTGGTCGATTCGAGGCCGCGGCTCGGCGGGATCGCCCCGCGAGCAGCGGTCGTTGAAAGCCGGGCCCGATGCTCTATACATCTCCCCAACCCCACATCTCTCCGCACCTGCACTGCGAGCCCCAGGAAAACACCGATGACCACCACCCCGATGCCCACCCCGGCAGCCGTGGAAGCCGAACTGCTCGATCGCTCGCGCCGACTCCTGGCCGCCGTCGCCGCCGGTGACTGGTCGGCGTATCGCGAACTCGTGGCCGACGACCTGACCTGCTTCGAGCCGGAGGCCCGCGGGCAACTCGTCGAGGGCCTGGCCTTCCACGAGTTCTACTTCAGGCTCCCGTCCGACCCGGCCAAGCCCGGCCGACCCGTGACGAACACGCTCGCCTCGCCGGTGGTCCGGCTGCTCTCCGACACCGTGGCGCTCGTCGCCGCCGTGCGGCTCACGCAGACGCTCGATGACGCCGGGCGGCCGGTCACGAAGCCCTGCGAGGAGACCCGCATCTGGCAGAAGATCGACGGCCAGTGGAAGCACGTCCACTTCCATCGGTCCCTGCCGTCGTGAGCCGGCAAGCCCGCCGTGGCTTTCCCACGGCCGGGCTACTCGCCCTTGGGCCGGATGCGCATCAGCTCGATCTCGAACACCAGCACCTCGTTGGGCTCGATCGCCGGCGGCGATCCCGCGTCGCCATAGCCAAGCTCGGGTGGCAGCCAGACCCGCCACTTGGAGCCGACCTTCATCAGGGGCAGCGCCTCCTGCCAGCCGGGCACGACGCCCCGCAGCGGGAAGGCCGCGGGCTCGCCCCCCGGCTCGGTGCCGTCGAACTCGCGGCCGTCGATGTGCGTGCCGCGATAGTGCGCCTCGACCATGTCATCGAGCGTCGGCTTCGGCCCGGTGCCCTCCTCGAGCACCGTGTATTGCAGCCCGCTCGGCAGGGCGACCACCCCCGGCTGCTTGGCGTTGCCCGCGAGAAACTCCCGCCCGGCCGCGAGGTTCTTCTTCGCCGCCTCGGCCATCCGGGCCGCGAGCTCGCGATCCTTTTCCTCCATCTGCTCCTCGAAGGCCGAGAGCACCCGGCGGAAGCCGGCCTCGTCGAGTTGTGGGGGCGCATCGCGGACCGCGTCGGCCAGGCCGCGGGCCAGCGCCGCAGGGTCGAGTGGCGTTCCCATGGCGCGATGGTCGGCGATGATCCGCTGGCCGATCCGGAAGCCGAGCGCGTAGCCGAGTTCCTCGGCGGGCGTCGCCAGCGGCGTGCGCTCGGCCGCCGCCGCCGGCGGAGCGAGCGGCTCGACCGCCGGTGGCTGGGCGAACG
>JBJTPO010000081.1:0-7170 GCA_046075145.1 Planctomycetota bacterium | reverse complement strand
TGCGGGCTTCCCCGATCGCATCGGCTTCCTGCCGGGACATGCCACCCATCTCCAGCAGTCGCTCCAAGTAGCTCTCGCGGACGCTCTTTCGCTGGTCGATCGCCGCATACATCAGCGGCTGCGTGAAACGCGGTTCGTCCCCTTCGTTGTGCCCCAGCTTGCGGTAGGCGTACATGTCGATCACGACGTCTCGCTTGAACTCATGGCGGAAGTCCATCGCTAGATCGACCACCTGCGCCACCGCCTCTGGGTCCTCGCCGTTGACGTGAAAGATCGGAATCTGCAGCATTTTTGCGACATCCGTCGCGTAGATACTGGACCGACCTTCTTCGGCTTCGGTGGTGAATCCAATCTGGTTGTTGATGATCACATGCAGCGTGCCGCCGGTGTGGTAGCCCCGCAGCTGGCTGAGATTCAGCGTCTCTTGAACGACACCTTCGCCGGCAAATGCGGCATCGCCGTGGATCAGAATGGTCAACTGCTGTTGCCGTTGCAGGTCTTTCTCACGGTCCTGCTTGGCTCGGCAACGCCCCAAGGCCACGGTGTTGACGAACTCCAGATGGCTGGGGTTGAAGCACAGCGTCAGGTGCACGCTCCGCCCGTTGGCCGCCTGATAGTCGGTCGAATGGCCGAGGTGATACTTCACGTCGCCGCGGCCCACGTGGAGTTCCGGATCCATGTCGGCGAACTCTCGGAAGATCCGCTGCGGGCTCTTGCCCATGATGTTGGCCAGGACGTTGAGCCGGCCGCGGTGGGCCATGGCCATCACCACGTCCTGGATCTCCTGACCGGCGGCCCGCTCGATCGCCATCTCCAAAAGCGGAATCAGGCTCTCCGAGCCCTCCAGGGAGAAGCTCTTCGCCCCCAGGAACCGCTTCTGGATGAACTCCTCGAATACCGCCGCCGTGGTCATCTGCCGGTAGATCCGCAGCTGCTGCCGGCGGTCGAGCTGGATGCGGTTTTCGCAGCCCTCCATCCGCACCTGCAACCACTGGCGCACCCGAAGGTCGTCCATGTGCATGAACTGCACGCCGATCGAGCGGCAGTAGGTGTTCCGCAGCCGCTTGATGATCTGCCGCAGCGACATCGACTGCGGCCCCTCGATCGTGTCGGTCGAGAAGGACCGGTCCATGTCCTCCTCGGTGAGGTGATAGAACTGCGGGTCGAGTTCCGGGAGTCCGGGCCGCGGGCGTCCCAGCGGGTCGATCTCGGCCATCAGGTGGCCGCGCACGCGATACGCCCGCACCAGCTGATCCACGCGGTCCTGGAGAAAAGCCACCCGCTCTTCCCCGGCCGTGCCGGTCGCCACCGGCAGCGGGAGCGGCTTGGCCTCACCGGCAGGCGCGGCGGGGAGCCGCACCTCACCATTGGCCACCGCCACGGCATGGCCCGTCGCGATCCCGTCGGGCATCACGAGCCGGGGCGGCGGATGAGCGACCGCACCGTTCCCGGAGACGGGTCGCGGTGCGGCGGCCGGCCGGTCATTGGCCGTCGGCGCGGGCTGCCCGGCCGCGGCCCAGGCGTCGAAATACGCCCGCCAGTCGGACGGCACACTGGCCGGATCCTCCTGGTAGCGGTCGAAGAGTTCCTCCAAGAACGCCAGGCTCGCCGTCCCGGCCGAATCGATGCTCGCGGTGGGTGTCACGATCTGTTCCAGTGGCGGTCTACCTGGCCAACAGCAGCCGGCCGGGGCTCTCCAGGTAGCCGATCACCTCGCCGAGGAACCGCGCCGCCATGGCGCCGTCGACGAGACGATGGTCGTAGGAGAGCGAGAGTGGCATCATCAGCCTCGGCTCGATGCGATCCTCGTGCACGACCGGCATTTTCCGGGATCGACCCAGAAGGAGGATGGCGACCTCCGGCCAGTTGATGATCGGGGTCGAATAGGCGCCGCCGACGGCGCCCAGGTTGCTGATCGTGAACGTGCCGCCCCGGAGATCCTCGACGCCGTACTGGGCGTTCTTGGCCTTTTCGGCCGTCTCGGCGATCGCCTGGGCGATCTGCGGGATCGACAGCTCGTCGCAGTCACGGAGCACGGGCACGACCAGGCCGCGGGGCGTGTCCACCGCGAGGCCGATGTTGACGTATTCCTTGTAGACGATCTCCCCCTTCTCGGGGTCGATCGTCGCATTGATCGCCGGATGCTGCCGCAGCGACAGACTGACCGCCTTGACCACGAAGGCCAGAGCCGTGAGCTTGAGGTTGCTCTTGGCGTACTCCGCGGCGCTCTCCTTGCGGAGCCGCTCGAGTTCGGTGACGTCGGCATCGTCGAAGTTGGTGAGGTGCGGGATGGTGGAGACGCTCCGCACCATGTTGGCGGCGATCGTCTTCCGCATCCGCGACATCTGCTCGCGACGGATCGGGCCCCAGTCGTCCCGCTCGGTGCCGGAGGCCGCCCGGGGCCTGGCGGCGGGCGTACCGCTGCTGGCCTGCCGAACAGCGGCGATCACGTCTTCGCGCACGATCCGACCCGCCGGGCCGCTGCCGCGGACCCGCGCCAGATCCACGCCCAGTTCGCGGGCCAGCCGCCGCACTGCCGGCCCGGCCGGATCGACCGTCGCCGTGGCCGCCACCTGCTCGGGCTCTGCCGCGACGGGCCGCGGACGTTCGACGGCCGCAGGGGCCACGGGGGCGGCCGGCACGGGGGCCGCGGGCTGCTTGGCAACGGGCTGCGGCGCCGCCACCGCAGGCCGCCCCGCGACGGCGGGCTGCTCTGGGGCCGCGGCCGGCTTCGGTGGCGTCGCGGGAGCGGCACCGGCAGCCCCCAGGAGCACCAGAGGCTGGCCGACCTTCACCGTGTCACCCTTTTTGACGAGCACCTTTTCGATCCGCCCGCCCGGCGGGCAGGGCACCTCGATCACGGCCTTGTCGGTCTCGACCTCGAGCAGCGCCTGGCCCGGCTTGACGACGTCGCCTTCCGAAACGAACACCGTGACGACGTCGCCGGAGGCGATGTTTTCTCCCAGATCGGGAAGCGTGAACTCGGTTGCCATGCGTGGAAAATCGGGGGTAGGGGATGAAAGAACGGGACTGGCGGCCGCGGCAGACGTGGCGGTCACGCCAGGGCGGCGTCGATCTTATCCGGATTCACGCCGAGTCGCCGAATCGCCTCGGCCACGACGTGCCGGCCGATCGCGCCGGTCTCGGCCAGCCGCCACAGGGCCCCGATCGCGATGCATTCCGCATCCACCTCGAAGTGCCGCCGGAGCGGGCCACGGGTCTCGCTGCGGCCGAAGCCGTCGGTGCCGAGGGCGAAAATCCCGCCGGGAATCCAGGGATCGAGCTGCTCCTGCACCGCACGAACATGGTCGCTCGCGGCCACGAACACCCCCTTGGCATCGCCCACGAGCGACTCCAGGTAGCTCCGCTTCGGCGACGCCTCCGGATGGAGCATGTTCCACCGCCGGCAGGCCTGGGCCTCGCGCCGCAGCTCCTTCCAGCTGGTGACGCTCCAGACGGTGCTCGCGATCCCCCAGTGTTCGGCCAGCAGGTCGGCCGCCCGGATCACCTCCCGGAGGATCGCGCCCGAGCCCAGCAACTGCACGGGCGGCAGCTCGGCCGTCGAGGCCCCCGCGGCCTTCGCCGGCACGTCCTTGAGCCGGTACATTCCCTTGAGGATGCCCGCCTCGCAGCCGGGCGGCATCGGGGGCATCTCGTAGTTTTCGTTGTAGACCGTGATGTAGTAGATCCAGTCCTCGCCCCTGGCATACATCCGCTCGAGCCCTTCGAGCATGATCACGGTCGCCTCATAGACGAAGGCAGGGTCGTAGGCCCGCACGGTGGGGTAGGCCATCGCGAACAGGTGGCTGTGGCCGTCCTGATGCTGCAAGCCCTCGCCGGCGAGCGTCGTGCGGCCGGCCGTGCCGCCGAGCAGGAAGCCGCGGGCGCGGCAATCGCAGGCTGCCCAGATCAGGTCGCCGATCCGCTGAAACCCGAACATCGAGTAATAGATGTACATCGGGATCATCGGCACGCCGTGACTGGCGTAGGCGGTGCCGGCGGCAATGAAGCTCGACATGCTCCCGGCCTCGGTGATGCCCTCCTCGAGAATCTGGCCGTCCTTCGCCTCGCGGTAGTAGAGGAGCTGGTCGGAGTCGACCGGCTCGTAGAGCTGGCCGGCGTGGGCATAGATGCCGCACTGCTTGAACAGCGGATCCATGCCGAAGGTAAGCGACTCGTCGGGCACGATCGGCAAGAGGTACTTGCCCACGTGCGGATCTTTGAGCAGCGAGGCCATCAGCGTGACCACGCCGGTGGTGGTGGAGACCTCGCGGCCCGCGCTCTTCTCGATGAAGCCCGTGTAGTCGGCCAGCTTCGGCGTCTGGAGCTTCGGCGACTCCAGCGGCCGGGTGGGCACGTAGCCGCCCAACGCCTGACGCCGCTCGCGGAGATACCGCATCTCCTCGGAATCCTCGGCCGGCCGGTAGAAGGGCGCCTTGGCCACCTCGTCGTCGGAGATCGGGATCCCGAACCGCGAGCGGAAGGCCCGGAGCTCGTCCTCGTTGAGCTTCTTTTGCTGGTGGGTCACGTTGCGCCCCTCCCCCACTTCGCCGAGCCCGTAGCCCTTGATCGTCTTGGCGATGATCACGGTCGGCTTGCCGTGGCACTGCATCGCGGCGGCATAAGCCGCATAGACCTTCTCCGGGTCGTGGCCACCCCGCTTGAGCTTCTTCAGCTTCTCGTCGGAGAGGTGGGCCACCATCTCCAGGAGCGCGGGGTCGACGCCGAAGAAGTGGTCGCGGATGTAGCTGCCGGGCATGACCACGTACTTCTGATACTGGCCGTCCACGATCTCGTTCATCCGCTTGACCAGCACCCCCTCCTCGTCCTTGTCGAGCAGCGGATCCCAGTCCTCGCCCCAGATGACCTTGATCACGTTCCAGCCGGCCCCGCGGAAGACGCCCTCGAGCTCCTGGATGATCTTGCCGTTGCCCCACACCGGGCCGTCGAGCCGCTGGAGGTTGCAGTTGATCACGAACACGAGGTTGTCGAGCTGCTCGCGGGCGGCCAGCGAGATGCTGCCGAGCGTCTCGGGTTCGTCGGTCTCGCCGTCGCCGATGAAGCACCAGACGTGCTGGCGGCTCGTGTCCTTGATGCCGCGATCCTGGAGATACTTGTTGAACCGGGCCTGATAGATCGCCATCAGCGGCCCCAGGCCCATCGAGACGGTGGGAAACTCCCAGAAGCCCGGCATCAGCCAGGGGTGCGGATAGCTCGACAGCCCGCCCCCCTCGGCCAGTTCGCGGCGGAAGTTCTCCAGTTGCTTCTCGGAGATTCGCCCCTCGAGGTAGGCGCGGGCGTAGACACCGGGCGAGGCGTGCCCCTGGAAGTAAACCTGGTCGCCCGAGTAGTCGTCGCCCCGGCCGCGGATGAAGTGGTTCATCGCCACGTCGACGAGCGTCGCCGACGAGGCGAAGGTGGAGATGTGGCCGCCGATGCTCTTGTCCTCGCGGTTGGCGCGGACGACCATCGCCATCGCGTTCCAGCGGATGATGCTCTTGATCCGCCGCTCGATTTCCCGGTTGCCGGGAAACGGCGGCTGGCGATCGACGGGGATCGTATTGATGTAGGGCGTGGTGGCCGAGAACGGGATCGGCACGCCGAGCCGGTAGGCCTCCTGCTCGATCGCCTGGAGCAGGTAGGCGGCCCGGTCACCCCCACGGCTGTTGATCACGTACCGCAGCGAGTCGAGCCACTCGCGGGTCTCGGTCGGGTCGGTGTCGACCGACGACACGCCGTCGGTCACTTCCGGCTGGCCCGAGGCTCCCTCCCCCATCTGGCCGATGGCCATCGGGGCATGGGCCCCGCGCGGGAGCATCACGCCGTCGGCCTCGCCGGCCGGAGTGACGGTGCGGGCGGCCTGATCGACGTCGGGGCTGGGCATGGCTGGCTCCGGAAAAAGCGGGGGACTTTTCAGATTATTCCGGTCGCACCGGGGGCGTCTAGGGCGGTTCGCCACCGGGCCGGACAACGCCCGCGAAACGTGCCGCTGGCTCAGGCCGCCACGCCCGTGCGGCCGATGTCAGCGAGCGGACGAATCGGACTTGGGGCGGTAGATCTCGGTCGCCAGCCCGAAGTAGTTCTCGGCCGAGAAGGCCACGGTCTCGCCGAGCGTGGGATGGGGGTGGATCGTCTCCATGAGATCGCGGGCCGAGCAGCCCATCTCGATGGCCAGCGCCCCCTCGGCGATGAGTTCGCCGGCGCCCGGCCCGACGATGCCGACACCGAGCACGGCGTCGGTCTCCGGATCGAGCAGGATCTTGGTCAGCCCGTCGGTGCGGCCGAGCGCGTGGGCCCGGCCGCTGGCGGCCCATGGATAACGGCTGATCTCGACCGGGCGGCCGGCTGCGGCGGCCTCCTGCTCCGTGAGGCCGGCCCAGGCGATCTCGGGATCGGTGAACACGACCGCGGGAATCGCCCGCGGGGCGAAGACCGCCGGCTCGCCGTGGAGCGCCTCGACGGCCACCTTGCCCTGATGGCTCGCCCGATGCGCCAGCATGGGCTCGCCGCACACGTCGCCGATCGCGAGGATGTGCGGGTCGGCCGTCCGCTGCCGGTCGTCGACCTCCACGAAGCCCTTCGGATTGACGACCACGCCCGTGCGCTCGAGCCCCAGACCGTCGGAGTTGGGGCGGCGGCCCACCGCCACCAGCACCCGCGAGAACTCCTGCGTGAACGGACCCTCGGGCCCTTCGAAGTGGACCCGCACCGCCGCGCCGCTCTCCTCCAGTTTCACGACCTTGGTCCGCAGGTGGATGGCGGTGAAGAGTTTTTCGAGCCGCTGCTGGAGCGGCTTGACGAGATCACGATCGGCGCCGGGCAGGAGCGTGTCGGTGAGCTCCACCACGGACACCATCGAGCCCAGCTCCGCATACACCGTGCCCATCTCCAGCCCGATGTAGCCGCCCCCCACCACCAGCAGCGACGTGGGGATGTCGCGCAGCTCGAGGGCGCCGGTGGAATCCATCACCCGCTCGCTGCCGATGTCGAAGGCTGGGATGCGGGCGGGACGAGATCCGCTCGCGAGAATGCAGTGGTCGAAGCTGAGGGTGGTGGTGCCGCCCGCCGGCTCCGCGATCGCGAGCGAGGTCGACCCGGTGAACCGCGCATCCCCGCGGACCAGCGTCACGTTGCGGCGACGGGCGAGCGTGGCCAGGCCGCCGGTCAGCG
>JBJTPO010000080.1:0-1787 GCA_046075145.1 Planctomycetota bacterium | reverse complement strand
CTGCGGCGGCGAGGCTTCGGCCTGCGGCGACTGCGGCGGCCGGAAGCGGGGCTGCCGTCGCTGCCGCTAAAGCACTGACGACTCCTTCCGTGTTGTGATCAAGCGGGGGCCAGGCGACCAGTCGCCTGGCCCCCGTGCTTTTGGCCACGAGTACCCGATTTCAGTGAGCGACAGATCGCGAGGGAGTGGATTCGGCTGCACTCCGAGACAACGTCCGCCGGATTTTCGTCGTGACGCTCCTTGCGACGCGGTGGCGGTGAACTAAGGTCGAACGCAGGGCCAACGTTGGCCCTGCACGGCCGCACGAAAGCTGCCGCTGATCCTTGACTCGCGTTCTCTCTTCGAAGGAATCACTCCATGTCCCTGCGACGCATTCTGTTTCTCGGTGCTCTCTCGCTCGCCTTCGCCTCGTCGGCCGGTGAGTCATATGCCCAAGGCGATCTGCTCGCCCGCCTCAATAAGTCGCTCGTGCCGACGGCACCGGGCATGCCCACGGCCATCCCGCTCGGCCTGATCGCCCCGCGACTGAGCAACGCCGTATCGGTCTTCCAGCTCGGCGGTCTGGGCACGCCCGCCGGCCGGCTCAGCGCCTTGGGTGTGGTGTCGCCGCGGCTGAGTCCAATCGTGGCCATGCTCCGCACGCCCCCGGCCACGCCGCAGGCCCGTCGGTCATACGGCCTAACGATCCTCTCGCCGCGACTGGCATCGGCCATGGGCATGATGCGGGGCTTCCGCGGCATGGCGGCCGGCGTGCGGTGACTGATCCGGGCGGCCCTTCCCCCGCGGCCCGAGGTCGCGGGGGAATGCTCCCCGCCCATATGAACTCGATGGAGTGCTCTGCCCCCCAACTTACCCCCCCACCCCCTAGGAGACCGTGACCGAAGGGACTCATGAAGGAATTTCGCGACTTCGCCATGCGTGGCAACGTGATCGATCTCGCCGTGGGCGTCGTCATTGGGGCCTCGTTCGGTAAGATCATTAGTTCGCTCGTGTCGAACATCATCATGCCGCCGCTTAACCTGCTCACGAGCAAGTATGGCGCGAACTTCAGCGACCTCGCCTACCGCATCCGTACCGAAGCCCCGAAGCTCAATCCCGACGGCACAGCGGTGATGGAAGCGGGCAAGCCCGTGATGGCCTTCCAGGACTACCCGATCCTCAACTACGGCCCGTTCATCCAGTCGGTCGTCGATTTCCTGCTGGTGGCGATGGCGCTGTTCCTCGTAATTAAGCTCATCAACACGGCGAAGGCGAAGTTTGAGTCGAAGCAGGATGGGGCTCCGGCTGCCCCACCGGAAGACGTGGTGCTTCTTCGCGAAATCCGCGACGCCCTTGCCCGGCGCTGAGGCTCACGGCCGCCCGAGCGTTCCATGCCGACCGGGAACTGCTCTCGGCCAGCAAATTCATCCTCGACACGAAGAACCCCGCCTACCGTGCCGTGGCTGCCGTCAGGTCGGAGCCGTCTGGCTACTGGCGAACCGTGCCGCAGCCGTTTCCCGAGGCTGGCATTCGGCTTCTTCCGCAGAACTCGCTCGGGATGTTCGCCAGCACCATGCAGACGTACCGCGAGAGGCTCCACGAGGCCGCCCGGGAACTCGCCGCCCAGTACGACGCCATCAAGTCAGAGGCCCAGCGCAGACTCGGCACGCTCTTCAACGCCAGCGACTATCCCACCACGCTCGACGGCTTGTTCGATCTCGAAGTCTCCTACCCGACCATCGAGCCGCCGAACTACCTCATGGCCCTGCACCCAGAGGTCTACCAAGCGGAGTAAGCCCGGGTCCGTG
>JBJTPO010000079.1:0-16285 GCA_046075145.1 Planctomycetota bacterium | reverse complement strand
ACCTACAGCGGCGTGATGTCGGGCGCCGGCAGCTTCGTGAAGACCGGCACCGGCACGACGACCTTCTCGGGCGCCAACACCTACACCGGCACGACGACCGTGTCCGACGGCGTGCTCAAGATCACCGGATCGCTTTCCGACACGACGGCCGTGACGGTGTCGAGCGGCGCGACCTTCGACGTCGCCACGAGCGACACGGTCGGCTCGATCGCGGGCAACGGCAACATCCTGGTCGGCACCGGCGTCACGCTCACCGCGGGCGGCCTGAACACGAACACGACCTTCAGCGGCGTGATGTCGGGCGACGGCGGCTTCACCAAGGTCGGCACGGGCACCACGACGTTCACGGGCACGAACACCTACACGGGCACCACGACCATCTCCGCCGGTGTGCTCGACATCGGCGGCGGTGGCACGAGCGGCACGCTGGGCACGGGCGCGGTCGTCACCAACGGCACGCTCGTCTTCAACCGCACCGACTCGGTCACGGTTTCGAACCCGATCTCCGGCACGGGCGGCCTGACGCACGTCGGCACCGGCACGACGACCCTGTCCGGCGCCAACACGTATACCGGCGCCACGACCATCAACGCCGGCACGCTCCGGGTCACCGGCTCGCTGGCTGACACGACGCCGGTGACGGTCGTCAGTGGCGCGACCTACAACGTCGCCACGAGCGACACCGTCGGCTCGATCTCCGGGGCGGGCAACATCGTGGTCGGCACCGGCGTCACGCTCAGCGCGGGCGGCCTGAACACGAACACGACCTTCAGCGGCGTGATGTCGGGCGACGGCGGCTTCACCAAGGTGGGCACGGGCACCACGACGTTCACGGGCGCGAACACCTACACGGGCACGACGACGATCTCCGCCGGCGTGCTCGACATCGGCGGCGGCGGCACGAGCGGCACGCTCGGCACCGGCGCGGTCGTGACCACCGGCACGCTGGCCTTCACCCGCACCGATGCGGTCACGATCTCGAACCCGATCTCCGGCACGGGCGGCTTCACGAAGTCGGGCCCGGGCACGACCACTCTCTCCGGGGCCAACACCTACACCGGGCCGACCGCGATCAACGGCGGCACGCTCCGGGTCACCGGGTCGCTGGCCGACACGACCGCCGTGACGGTGTCGACCGGCGCGACCTACAACCCCGCGAGCAACGACACCGTGGGCTCGATCGCCGGGACCGGCACCATCCTGATCGGCACGGGTATCACGTTCACGACCGGCGGCCTGAACACCGACACCACCTTTGGCGGCGTCATGTCGGGCAACGGCAACTACGTGAAGACGGGCACGGGCACGACGACGTTCACCGGCACCAACACCTACACCGGCACCACGACGATCACGGGCGGCACGCTGCAGGTGGGCTCCGGCGGCACGACGGGCACGCTGGGCACGAACCCCGGCAGCATCACCATCAACGGCGGCACGCTGGCCTACAACCGCAGCGACGACATCTCCGTGCCGAACGCCCTGGTCGGCACGGGCAACCTGGCGCAGCGCGGTACGGGCTCGCTCACGCTCAGCGGCCCCAACACCTACACCGGCACCACCGCCGTCGATGCCGGCACGCTCGTCGCGGACACCCCGCTCACCTCGAGCAGCGGCATCACGGTGCAGGCCGGAGCCACGGTCTCCGGCACGGGCGCGCTGCCGGCGACGACGGTGTCGGGCACCACCAGCCCCGGCGACGGCGTCGGTGTGCAGACGGTCACCAGCGACCTCACCTACGCCACCGGCTCCGCGCTCCGCTGGCAGCTCACGGCCAACGACAACGCCGCCGCCAATCGCGGCGTGAACTACGACGGCATCAACGTGGTCGGCAGGCTCTCGATCGGCACGGGGGTGACCTCGGAGCTGGTCTTCAACGGTGCCGGCTCCACGGTCGATTTCACGGATGCCTTCTGGGATTCGGCCCGGTCGTGGGTGGTGTACGACAACGCGAGCGTCCCCACGCTCTCGTCGGCCACGAACATCTTCGACACCGTGACCATCACGGCCGACTCGGCCGGCCGGGCCCTCACGGCCCAGAGTGGCCTGTCGAACGCCCGGTTCTACTGGGCGCAGGTTGGTAACGACGTCGTCCTCCACTACTCGCCCGGCGTGTCGGTGACCGCGAGCACCGTGTCGGTGAGCCCGACGTCGGTGATGGCGGACGGCACCTCCACGGCCACCGTGACGATCCAGGCCCGCGATCCGGGCGGCAACCCGATCCCGGATCCGTCGCTCGTGATCTCGTTCGCGGCCCTCGGGGCGAACCAGGGCACGCTCACCACGCCCACGTTCGATGCCGCGTCGGGCACCTACACCGCCACGTACACCGTCGGCACCTTCGTGGGCAACGTCACGATCACGCCGCGGATCTACGGCACCAGCTTCACCAATCCCACGACGATCCTCACGGTGGGCGATGCCACGGCGGCGACGAGCATCGCGACACCGGCGGCCGGTTCGCTCACGGCCGACGGCTCGTCCACGACGACGCTGACGATCCAGCTCAAGGACGCCCGCGGCAGCAACCTCGTCCGGTCGGGCGGCACGGTCACGTTCGCGCCGCTGGCCGCGGGGCAGGGCACGCTTGGGGCAGTGACCGACAACAACGACGGCTCCTACACGGTCACCTACACCGCAGGCACCGTCGCCGCGCCCGTCACGATCACCCCGCGACTCAACGGCACGCCGTTTACCAACACGACGACCGTCACGCTCACGCCGGGCGCCCCGACGGTGGCGAACAGCACGGCCGCGCCGACCGCCGGCTCGCTCACCGCCAACGGCACGGCCACCACCACGCTCACGATCCAGCTCAAGGACGCGTTCGGCAACAACCTCACGACCTCGGGCGGCACGGTGACCTTCGCCCCGCTCGCCACGGGCCAGGGCTCGCTCGGCAGCGTCGTCAACAACAACAACGGCACCTACACGGTCACCTACACCGCCGGCACCGTCGCCGGGCCGGTGACGCTCACGCCGCGGCTCGACGGCACGCCGTTCACCACGCCCACGACCGTGACGCTCACGCCGGGCGCCCCGACGGTAGCGAACAGCACGGCCACGCCGACCACCGGCTCGCTCACGGCCAACGGCACGGCCACCACCACGCTTTCGATCCAGCTCAAGGACGCCTTCGGCAACAACCTCACGGCGAGCGGCGGCACGGTGACCTTCGCCCCGCTGGCCGCGGGCCAGGGCACGATCGGCACCGTGACCGACAACGGCGACGGCACCTACACCGCGATCTACACCGCGGGCACCGTCGCCGGCTCCGTCACGATCACGCCGCGGCTCAACGGCACGGCGTTCACGACGCCGGCCACGCTCTCGCTCGTGCCGGGACCGGCATCCGTGGCCGCGAGCACCGTCACGGCCGCTCCACCGTCGCTGACCGCCAATGGCACGGCCACGACGACGCTGACAGTCGTGCTCAAGGACGCCGCCGGCAACCGGCGGACGTCCTCGGACGGCACGGTCACGTTCGCCCCGCTCGGCACCGACCAGGGCTCGATCGGCCAGGTCACCGACAACGGCGACGGCAGCTACACCGCCATCTACACGGCCGGCACGTACGTCGGGCCGCTGTCGATCACGCCCCGGCTCGACGGGGTGGATTTCAGCGTCACGCTCACGCTCACGCTCACGGCCGTGAACCAGACCCCCGTCGTCACGCCCGTTCAGATCGCCTACGCCGACACGCCCGCCAGCGACACGTTCGCTCCGACGACCGGCACGCTGGCTGCCGCCAATCCCACTCAGGGGGCGACCCGGCGGTGGGGCATCCAGGGCGAGATGATCTCGCTGGGCATCGCCAGCCTGGTTGGCCGTTTCGGCAGGCTCTCGGTCAACACGGCCACCGGCGAGTACGTCTACAGCCCGGATGCACGGGTCATCAACGCGATCTCGACCGACACGAACGACACCTTCACCATCACGGCCGACGACGGGTCGCTCGTGGGAACGGCGACCTTCACCGTGGCCCTCACCGGCGCCGTGGACACGCCGACGGTGCTGTCGGTTTCGGGCGACCAGGGGGCCAGCGCCGGCGACCGCATCACGAACACCGGCACCCTCACCGTCACCGGCACGGCCGATCCCGGCACCACCGTGAAGATGATCGATCTGATCGGCGGCCAGCCCGTGGTGGTCGGCACGGCGATCGTCGGGGCCGACGGCGGGTTCACCCTCACGGGCGGCCCGCTCGCCGACGGCCAGCACGCCCTGTCGATCGTCTCCGACTCGGGAGCAACGATCAGCGGCGGCGCGCCCCTCGGCCTGTGGACGATCGACAGCGTGGCGCCGAGCACGCCGACGGTGACGTCGCCGCCGACCACCGGCGGCCTGCTCACCGGCAGGGCGGAACCGGGCAGCATCGTGACGCTCTCCTTCGCGCCGCAGGGCTCGTTCCCGGGCGGCACCTACTCCGTGACCGCGGACGCCAATGGCGACTGGGCGCTCGACATCACCACCAGCCCGCCGATCAGGGGCACGGCCGTGCCGATCCCCGGCGGACCGTTCTCGCTCACGGCCATCGTGACGGACGTCGCCGGCAACTCTTCGCCCGCCACGCCTGCGCAGGCCATCCGGTTCGACAACTCGGCCCCGCGGATCACGTCGCCGGCCGTCACCGGCCTGCTGCGGCCCACGTTCTCGGGCACGGCGCCGGCCAGCCAGACGCTGCGGATCACGGTCGACGGCGTGGTCCTCGGCCAGACGACCTCGTCCAGCACGGGCGTCTGGTCGTTCACGCCGACCGCCGACCTGCGGACGGGCACCCTGACGGTCCGCGTGGCGACGATCGTCAGCGGCAGCGAGCGGGCGGCGACCGAGCAGTCGCTCCTCGTCGACCGCACGCCCCCGGCCGTGCCCACGTTCGTGATGCCCACGGTCGACAACGATCCGACGATGCCGCTCACCGGCACCGGTCCGGTCGGCAGCGTGATCGAGGTCACGATCCGACGGGTCGGACAGACGGCCCCGACGGTCTATCGCACGATGGTCGGCGACGACGGCGCCTGGAAGATCGACCTCGGCCGCACCACCCCGGCCAGCGGCGTGCTCACGAGCTTCGCCGACAGCGACTACCTGCTCACGGCGACGGCGATCAGCCCGACCGGGTTCTCCTCCGCGCCGGTCAGCCAGACGCTCACGATCGACACCGCCATCCCGGCGGCGCCCGTGCTCACGATCCCCACCACCACGCCGTCGTCCACGCCGTCGCTCACCGGTATCGGCGAGCCCGGCAGCATCGTGCGGGTGACGATCGACGACGCCGTGTTCGAGAAGACGGTCGGCACGAACGGCTCGTGGGCGATCGACATCGCCACCGACCGGACCACCGACGGCATGCTCATCACGCTCAACGATGGCGTCCACGTGATGCGGGCGACGGTGACCGACCCCGCGGGCAACGTGTCGCCGGAGGCGATGCAGTTCCTGCGGGTGACCACGACCACGGGCCAGGAGCCGCCGCAGGTGCTCGCCGCGACGGCCAGCTTCGGCGACGCGATCGACTCGCTCGACCTGGCCCGCCCCGCCACGGTCATGTTCGCCCTGGCAGGCATCGCCGACGGCCAGCAGGCGTCGCTCGCGCTCGGCGGCCGAACCTACACGGCCGTCGTGAGCGGCGGCGTGGCGACGTTTACCGTGCCGCCGGCAGATCTGGCCGCGCTGCCCCAGGGCACGGTGCCCTACAGCGTGTCCGTCGCGTCGAACCCGCCGCTGTACACGTCGTCCTTCTCCGTCGACACGGTCGGCCCGAGCCGCCCGCAGTTCGGCCAGATCACGTCCACGACCAGCGACCAGACTCCCGGTGACCAGTTCACCGGCGTAACCCGGCCCACTGTCGTCTTCACCGGCGAGCCTGGTCAGACGCCCGTGCTCCGCGGCGCCGCCGGCCCCGTCGACCCGGCCACGTACACGTTCACCGAGTCGCCCGCGGGCCGGTACACGATCGTGCTCTTGGCCCCGCTGGCCACGGGCGAGTACCACGTCAATCTCCGCGATGCCAACGGCAACGAGAGCGGCAACGGCACGGGCACCGCCGCCCGGAACTTCTTCCGCATCGACAGCGTGCCCGTGCTCTACGACCAGACGGCCCGCCGCCAGGCGATCGGCAGCCGCGTCTACGGGAAGCTGGGCGTGATCAACAGCCTGGCCGGCGTCGAGTTTCCGGTGACGCCTGCCGCCGACGGGACCTGGACCGACCTCGACGGCGAGCGGCTCACGATGGGCATCATCGGCGGCGCTCCGCAGATCGTCGGCGGCAGGACCGTGGCCATGACCACCTCGGTGAACGGGGCCTCGCTGAGCGTCCAGACCGACACAGGCGCTTACACCTACACGCCGCTAGCCGGCACCACGCGGCTCGACCGCTTCTCGCTGTTTCTGCGGGATGAGTCGGGCAACGAGACACAGTTCGTCCTCAGCTTCGACTCCCGCGACTACCTCGACCGCGACGGCGTCCCGCAGACGACCGAGAACCGGCTCTCCGGCCACGGCGGCGACCGCAACGGCGACGGCCGGGTCGACGCCCGGCAGAACTCGGTGACCACGCTCGCCTGGGGAGCGCAGCCGAACTTCGCCGCCGCCTTGAACCCCGCCACGATCGCCAACGTCGATCCCCGAACGATCTCGACCATGGTCGTCAACACGCGGCCGCTCCAGGGCCCAAGTGTTCTCAACTTCGGCTCGCTCAACGACCTCATGCGGGACGTCGATCCGCTGGCCCAGTTGCTCGACGTCGGCGTCGTCGCCCCGGGCACCCTCTCGGCGTCGAGCCCCGTGACCGGCGGCTTCTCGACGGTCCGCTGGGACGCGATGAAGTATTCGGTCGAGTCGCTCGCCAGTCGGGGCCTCCAGGACATCATGCCGGGCCGCGCCGGCACCCAGATCCAGGTGTCGTTCGACGTGTCGGCGGCGGGGATGCTCACCCGCGGCGGCACCGGCGGTGCGGCCGCCCTCACCGCCGCGCGGAAGTTCGTCTCGGCCACCACGATCAGCCAGTACACCACCGTCGGCGTGTCGCTCCGCGACCTCGACGGCAACGTGATCACGCGGTCCGGCTGGTACGACTTCACGGCCCGCGACCGCAACAACGACGGCATCTACGACACCGACGGCGTGATCTTCGTCGACTTCCAGCTGCCGGGCCAGCCCGGCTCCGGCATCGTGGACGCGGTCGTCGTGATCCTCACCGACAACGCCTTCGGCGACGACGACCCGACCCTGCATCGAGTGGTCGATCCGTTCCTGCCGGGCATGGGCAACGCCGCCCCGACGCTCGCCGGCGCCGGCGTTAGCTACGTCAACACGCCGATGTACGACGCCTTCAGCGCGGCGACGGGCACGCTCGCCGCGGCCGACGCCGACAGGGACGCCGTCAGCTTCGGCATCGTCGGAGCGGCGATGCGGAAGCGTGTGGCCACGGCGACCAACAGCATGGGCACGCTCAGTGTCGATACGCGGACGGGCCGGTGGACGTTCCTGCCGAACGTGGTCGCCCTCAACCAAGCCGTGGGTACGGTATCGACGACCTTCACGACGACCGTCAGCGACGGCCGGCTGACGACGACGTCGGCCTTCACGGTCAACGTGTCGGCCGCCACGATGATCACGAGCAGCTTCAGCGTCGGCACCGCGGCCCCGGGCACGCCTGGCAACGTGATCACCGCGCTGCAGTCCATGGGCCAGGCTGGGGTCCGGCGGACACTGCCGTCACAGCAGGAGTACGTCGAGTTCACGCTGCAGGGACCGCATGGCGGCCTGACGCTCGACGACCTGCAGTTCTACGCGAACGACCGGCTGATCTCGCTGCGGACCGCGAGGCTCGTGAAGATCGCGGAGGTGAACGGCAGCGTGACCTACCGCCTGCTGGGGCTCAGCCGGATCTCGAGCGCCCGCGCCCGCTACGTGCTCAGCATCACGAGCGCCGGCGGCTGGGCCGCCACGACCTGGAGCCGCGGCTAAACACGTCCCGGCGAAAGACTCTCTTTCCCAACGAGTGTCTCGCCCCTGCTACAGACTTCACCATATCACGGCATATTCCTTGAGCGGCCTACTGGTATTGGCCGCCGTTCTCTCCAAGGAATGTGCACGCGCGGCTTGCGATGATGATTCGAATTGGACTCGAAAGCGCTGAATCCGCGATTCCCGGCATCAATGATCAGCTCGCAGAGCTTGCCACAATGGGGCCTACCGATTTCCAAGTCGACGGTCCAGCGATCTACTGCAGACCAGCTGGCCCATCCAGCGCCTACAACGAATCGTTCGTCGTCTATCAGGCGGCAATCATCCATCCCGGCGGTATCGGCGCCGTCGTCTGGGATGCAACCGACTACGAAGAACACGCAAGCCCTCCGTACGGTGAGCCCGTTGACCTCAGGCCCAACTTCCTCGGCTACGAACGGTGCCCACCGATTGTGCGGGCGTTGCTCGTAGCCCATGCGGGACGATTGCTGGAGCGCTTCATGGGCGACGTGCGCCTGCTCGGCTGATCGTCACTGATCACTGCCTTCGAGGCGGTGCGATTGATCTTCGCTTGCCGTCGCCAATGACGGCAGGCACGTTCTCGTGGATCGTTTCCACGCGGACTTCTTCCTTGTGCTGACGGCTCTTCTTGCCGTCGGCATTCCCCTTGCCTCCCGGCCATCCGGGAATGGAGTGCGCAGATGCTCTATGTCGAAAACAATCGTGACCTTGTTGCTGCCGTGTCTCAAGCCCTCGGGGAATCCCGGAGCCTCGTCCGGAACCGCGGTTTCCAGTTGATCGAGATCGTCGTATTCAACGGCGACGAGTCGCACCCCGACGGGGGCGATTCGGCCATGCCGGACGATGCCGGCGAAAACGACGCCGTCGATTTGGCCGCGGTCGCCGGCCTGGATTGGGACTGCCACGACGACTCACGACTGCATCGCCGCTACCGGCGGCGCCGGCGGGTTGCCTGATCCAGCTCATCGATGGCTAGTTCCTGACCGGTGGCATGCCGACCGGGGCCGACGCGGCTCCCGGGCATGCCACCGTTTTTTCCTTCTTCACCCCTCCGAAAACTCCATGACATCACCTCACAACAGCCCCAACTTGCCTGCCGACGACGACCAGAACGCCCTGCGGGACCGCATCGACGCCGACCCGCCTTACGGGACGGCATTCCCGGAGAAATTCAAGCGTTTTCGCGAGCTTCTTGCGGCATTGATCGCACGCCGGATCCTGGCCCATCGTCAGGGCAACGAAGATTCCGACGATGGAGCAAATTCGTGATTCATCGCCCGGCAGGCCGATCCGCGGCCTGTCGGGCATGATCAACAAACTGTGCGCATGCATTCCCAGAAGATTTCCTGCGCACGCATTGCACCAGGATGATTTGGCTGAAGTTGCTTGCTTCGACGTGCCTTACTTTGGAAAATGGTGGCTTGGCCGCAAGGCATACGGACAGCCACACGTCTCAAGGAGCGGGACATGAAAGCACAGCCGCCCTCAGCCCCCACAGCCGCCGACCTCGACTTCAAGGCGGCTATCGAAGCCGACGCAGAGGTCCAACTGAGGCGGCTCGGTTTCGATGACAGGATCGGCCGCAAGCGGCTGCTGGACCTCGTTCACGAAGCCTACGTGCTTGAACTGATGACCATTGCCCAGATGGTGCGATGGTTTGAGATCGGACTCGTGACACCGCAGGAACTCAATGTCGTCCACCCCACGACGCTGATGATCGATCTGCGGCAAAGGATCGCTGCCTCACCGAGCGAACACGTCCGCTCGCCGGCGATGGGCTACACGCTTGGCCGAATGATGACGTGGTGGCAACACAACACCGTCACCTCAGCGTGGCGCAGCCTGAAGGCCCACGTGCGTGTTACCGAAACTTCCACAGACCTCGCTGATGCACTGGCTGACTTCCTCTGGAATGTCCGCGACATGCTCAGCACTTCTTCCGATGGAGGCCAACCATGAAGAGCCGACCGAAGAATCGTGGCCTCATGTACGAGCGCCGCAGCGACGATGGCCAGGAGGCTTCGCTGAAGCAGCAATTCGACTGGACGAAAGCAACGTCGGAATCGCTCGGCGTGCCGTTTCGCGGAACGTATGCAGATATCGAGGAGATGCAGTGACGGAAGCTGCATCACATGCGAGACATCTACATCGATGACGCAGTCAGCGGGGGCGACCTAACCCGCCCAGGCTTTTGCCAGTTCCTCAAGGACGCGATCGCCGACACGTCCGTATCGCATGTCTACGTATTCAAGCGCGACCGTCTTGGTCGACCACAGGCGCTGCTGGAGATGATGACGCTCGAGCAGGAGCTGATCGCCAGCGGCGTGACCCTTGTCACCCATGACAGGACCTACACCCCCGAGGATCTCAAGGCCAACGAGATGACGTATCTCATTGGCGGCCTGATCGAATATCAAGAGCATGGTCGATTCTCACCGCGGCTTGGTGACCGCATCGTGTTCGTCCAGCAGAGCATGGCAGCACGTGGCCTGAGCACCGGCGGCCGAGCACCCTACGGCTTCGGCAGGGCGCTCGTTGGCCCGAATGACGAGTTCGTGCAGTGGCTCGAGGACGGTGAAAACGTCCGTCGCAGTGGCCATCGTGTCCGCTCCCTCCCTCGCGACGAGGTGAAGATCGGCGTCTGGTGCACGATCCTCGAATGGCGGGCCACTGGCGACAGCTGCAAGAAGATCGCTGCCCGATTGAATCATATGGGCATCCCGTCGCCCGATGCCGGCCGAGTTCGTCGCGATCACGGCTCGGCACACCGCGTTCCCGGTAAGTGGCACCCAAACACGGTCCGCGACCTCTGCTCGAACCCCATCGTCGCGGGTATCAAAGAGTACGGGCGGCGATCCGAGGGCCGCTACCGGCGCGTCGGCGTCGGCGGGCCACGCGAACTCGAAGAGCACGACCTCCGCCCCGACGGCCAGCCGAAGCTTCTCGAAAACCCGGAGGACGTGAGGGTGCGAGCCGCCAGCGGCGGCGAAGCCCAGTTCGATCCAGAACGCTGGAAAGCCCTACAACCGACGAAGACGTCGATCGATGAGGTGCGCAGGAAGAATGGCCAGAAGGCGAACAATCCTGATCGCTATCCGCTTTCGACCAGGGTCATCGACCTGACTGAGGGCTGCGGCAGCGTCATGCACGGCATTCCCAGCGGCGAGAAACTGAAGTACGCCTGCGGCCGCTACTACAACAGCGGATATAGCGAATGCAGCCACAACTGGGTCGAGGCCACCGCCGTCACGACCATGCTCGTTGACGCGCTCGTGGAGCTCGTCAACAAGGCTGGTGGCCGCGAGGCCATTCGCGAGCGACTGCTGGCGAAGGCTTGGGCGGAGGCCGAACGAGACGCCGCGCCCGAGGAGTCTGCCGCTCTCACGCATTTTCGGCAACAGTTGATAGATCTCGAAGACGATATCGCGACAGCCGAGCGACGGATGGCCACCGAGAAGAACGAAGTTCGCTACGAGGCCATCGCCAAAACGTTTGACCGCCTCGTGGGGGAGAAGGCCGCGATCACGCGCCAGATATCCGAACTGGCCGTGCCGCAGCCCGCTCCCGCTGTGCCAGCGACACCCGAGGAGCAGGTCGATGCGATCATGGCGACGATCGATGACCTGGCAGCCCTCGCGAAGGACGAAAGCGTTAACCAGAAAATCCGCGATCTGGTCCTCCGGCTGGGCATCTTCGTCGGCCTCGAGTTCGAGAAGGCCCGATGGGGCAAGCGGCCCGTCCGCCGGCTCCGCCGCGGCGTCATCGCCTTCGGCGAGGAAAACCTGCCCGTGCCGATCCACGGGCGAAGCCGGGCCGACTGCCCGGCCCCAGACGCCGCCGGCGACGGCGGCTGCCACGACTCTCACTCAGCCCCGGCGTGTTGCCGGGCACCGTCGGCTGAACCCGGTTCCTCCGCAGGCGAGGGAACCGAGAACAGCCACACGGATGAGTCCAACTCCGGGTTGGAGCAGACTCATCAAGGAACAAACGTCGGGGCGACAGGACTTGAACCCTGCGACCCCTTGACCGGGGGTCAAGCGATCCGCGAGTCCGTTCACGTCAGCCCAAGAGCGTCTCGACGACTGCATCGCGACTGAGCCCTGCGTGCTCGGCGACATCCTTGAGGATTCCATTCAGCGTGCCTGTGCGGAGGGAGTCGTGGCGCGGAACCGTCACGTGATGCTCGCCGCTTTCGAATGTCGTGAGCCGCAGATGGGAGCCTTTCTGCCTGGTCACCACATACCCGAAGGCTTCCAGCGACTTGGCTAGTTCCGCCCCAGAAACGTCCCGCGGCAGCCGCGGGCTCATGGGGCAAGAATCTCGTCGCGCACGATGTGGAGCCGAATCACCTTCGGCGCTTGGCCTTCGTCGAAGTGACACTCCACGGCTTGGCGAATATTTGCCCGCAGAGCCTCGAGCGTGTCGGCCTCGGTGAAGATCGACTCCCCAACCGCCCGGGCGGTGAAACCGCCCTCGGAAGACTCGTCGACGACAAAGACGATCTCGATCACGACTTCAACCGTCCGAAACAAATCGGTGCGTCGGCATCTCATCAAGACGCCTCTTGATCCAAACCGCAAGTCGGGGCGACAGGACTTGAACCTGCGACCTCTTGACCCCCAGTCAAGCGCGCTAGCCAAACTGCGCCACGCCCCGAGCCGCCGGCAGTGGAAACCGCTTGCGCGACCCGACTGACGACACTGGGACTATCGCACAAACCGGCCTCCGCTTCAACGCCGACTCCGCGAGCCGCGGCCCCGGCGGCCAAATGCCTGGCCGAAGCCTGCCCTGCCTCGTCGCGCTCCCGCAGCCGCAGGTGGCCTCCGCTGCCGCCATCTGACTCCGCGAGCCTCACGCCCGCGTCGCTGCGCCCGTCCGGCTCCGCTCGCACCAGGGTGCCAGGCAGTTCCAAACAAGCCCCGCCCCAGACATCACCACATACCCTGCCACCGCCGCGGTTGCGAGCAGGAGCAAGGCCATGCCGGGGTCGAAGGGCTGCACCACCATGTCCGACTTCATGCCGTGGATCCGAAACACAAAATCCATCACCCGCTGCGCCTGCCCCGTCACCTGCAGCAGGATCCACGCCAGATGCCAGACCGACACCACCACGGCCCCAACTACCCCCAGCCGATTCGCGTCCACGTGATTGTTCATGATCGCCTCCGCAAGGTCATCGAGGTTTTGGCAGTCGTGCCACGCCCGTCGCCACGGTGAAGTCTCCCTGCGGCAGCGGAAGGCTATACGGCAGGGTGGGCTGGAGGCCAGGGTAAGTCATGGAGGCGAGGGGCAGGTGGAACGCGGGGGCGTCTTGGCGGGGCCTTCCGCAAGGTGAAAACCCGCGGCGACTTTTTGGGGTACCAGACACCGCTTGCGAGAACCCAGAGGCTACCTCTTGGAAACCTGCGGCCACTTCCAAGGGGGCATAGAATCCTGCAACAATCCCCCGACCATCCCAGCGAGCCATGAACCCCGCGACGAGTCCCATGACTTCCTCCCCACTGCCCGCCACCGGACACCCCGCCCCGTTCGCCGACCGGCTCTCCGCGACCATCCGCCACCGCGGCACGCCCGCCTGCGTCGGCCTCGACCCGCGGCACGAGTCGCTGCCCCCCGCACTCGGTGCCGCCGAGATCGCCACCACCGACACCGCCGCGCTCGCGGCCATCTTCACCGACTTCTGCTGCGACGTGATCGACGTGGTGGCGCCGCTGGTGCCGATCGTCAAGCCGCAGCTCGCCTGCTTCGAGGCCCTCGGGCTCCACGGCATGCAGGCGCTCGCGAACGTCATCGCCCATGCCCGCGCGAAACGGCTGCTCGTGCTCGCCGACGGCAAGCGGGGTGACATCGGCTCCACCGCCGAGGCCTACGCCGCCGGCTGGCTCGACGGCCCCTGTGCCGCCGACGCCCTCACCGTGAACCCCTACCTCGGCCTCGACTCCGTCGAGCCTTTCGTGAAGACCGCGACCGACCGCGGCGCCGGCATCTTCGTGCTGGTCAAGACGTCGAACCCTGGCAGCAAGGATTTTCAGGATCTCGCCAGCGACGGCCGGACGATCTACGAGCACGTGGCCGCCGGCGTCGAGGCGTTCGCCGCCCGCACTGCGGCCGGCGGCACCTATGGCGCGGTGGGCGCGGTCGTGGGCGCCACCTGGCCCAGGCAACTCGACGACCTCCGCACCGCCATGCCGCATGCCTGGATCCTCGTGCCGGGCTTCGGCCGCCAGGGGGGGCGGGCCGCGGATGTCCGTGGGGCGTTTCATCCGAACGGGATGGGCGCGCTCGTGGTCAGCGCCCGCGACGTGATCTTCGCCCACGCCCGCCCCGAAATGAACGACGGGCTGAAGCCGGGGCAGTGGCAGACGGCCGTCGAGCGGGCGGCCCACGACATGATCGAGCGGCTCGCGGCCGACACGCCCGCCGCGGCCCTGCGATAAGCCTCCGGCTACTGCGCCGCCAACACCTGGCTCACCAGCGGCAGCAGCTGCTTCTTGCGGCTGACCACGTTCTTCAGCTGATACAGCCCGCGGTCGAGCCGGGGATAGTTGATCTCCTCCCAGGCCTCCGACTCCCGAGACAAGAGCAACACCGAGCCGTTGCTCACCACGTCGGTCACCAGGAGCGCGGAGAAGTCGAGCCGGTGACGGCGGGCAAACTCCTCGAGGGCCTCCCGCAGCTCGTCCTTCCGCTCCCAGAACAGGTCGAAACCCGTCTCCTCGATCTGCGAGATGGAGAACCGCACGCCGTGCTCCGTGAACTCCTTGCAGTCCTCGCGGATCACCTCGGCCGGCGACTTCGACCGGAGCGCCGAACCCACCTCGAAAAACTCGCGGGCGTAGCTGGCCAGGTCCTGCCCGCACCGCGGCGCGAGCCAGGCCAGGATCTCGCGGTCCACGTCGGTCGTGGTCGGCGACTTGAGGTGGAGCGTATCGGAGATGATCCCCGAGGCCATGCACAGGGCCACCGCCGGCTCGGGCTCGAGGCCCGCTCCGCGAAACTGGCGGGCCACCAGCGTGCAGGTCGAGCCCACCGGCTCGTTCACGAACCGGATCGGCTGGGTGCTCTTGAGGCCGCCGCCGAGCCGGTGATGATCGAGCACCTCCACGATCTCCGCCTCGTCGGCCCCCGGCACCGCCTGCGCCAGCTCGTTGTGGTCCACCAACACCAGCCGCGGCCGCGGTGGATTGAGGATGTCGCTCTTGAAGGCCAGCCCCACGAGCACGCCGTCGTCGGCCACCACCGGAAACACCGGCTGCGTGGACCGCTCGACCGTACCCCGCACCTCCGCCGCCGTCGCCTTCGCGGCCAGCGTCAGCACATCCGTCTCCACGACCGGGTCGATGAACTGCGAACTCTTGAGTCGCAGCGTGGTGTTGACCGTGTCGAAGGGGCTGAGGATCACCGACACCTCGCGGGCCTTGGCCAGCTCCACGAGCCCCTTGGAGAGCTGGAAGCCGCCGGTGATCACGATCGCTCGCACGCCGTGCTCGATTGCCGGCAGCTGGATCGTGGGCCGGTCGCCGCAGACCACCACCAACTTCCGGGCCGGATAGCTCTCCATCCGCTCGGTGAATCCCTCGGCGCTCATCGCGCCCACCATCACGAGCAACTCGTCCCGCTGCCCAGGCTCGAGGACGTGCTGAAACGACCCGCCGAGCACGCCGCACATCGTATCCAGGCTGGTCTCCACGGTGCGGGCCCGCCTGGCGTCGGCCGCGTCGCGAAAGAAGAGGTCCATCAAGTCGAGCACCGAGAGCACGCCCACCACGCGACGGTGGCCGTCGACCACGGGGATCGCCCGCAGGTCGCCCTGCTTCATCCGCTGATAGGCGTCGTGAAACGAGTCGCCCAGGCTCGCCGTGACCAGCTCGCGGCGGCAGATATCCTCGAGTTGCGGCCGCACGTCCATCACGATCCGCGGCGGCGGGAGGCCGGCCCGCTTGAGCACGAACTCCGTCCGCTGATTGGGAGGCCCGCAGCAGGCCGCGACGGCGTCGGGCCGGCCCGTGCGGCGGAGGTAGTCCGCGTAGGCGATCGCGGAACAGATGGCGTCGGTGTCGGGATTGCGATGCCCGAAGACGAACAGGCTCATGGGGTGGCTCAGGCCTCGCCCGGCGCCTGATACCAGCAGGCGAGCGACGGATCCCAGGACTGGATCTCAGCCTGCTGGAAGTAGATCGCGATCTCGCGGGCGGCCGACTCGGGCGAGTCGGAAGCGTGCACGAGGTTCATCTGCCGGCTCGACGAGTAGTCGCCGCGGATGGTGCCCGCCGCCGCCTTGAGGCCGCTGGTG
>JBJTPO010000078.1:0-11179 GCA_046075145.1 Planctomycetota bacterium | reverse complement strand
GCGACCAGCACGGCCAGCCCGTAGAAGCCGCCGAGGACCACCGCCATCATGCCGGCGGCGCTCGTGTTCAACCACCAGGCCGCCGCCCAGCCCAGGCAGGCGGCGGCCACCGCGAGCGCGACCGCGACCACCGCGACCCGGGGCATCCGATGCACGAGCAGCTCCGCCGTGGCCGCGGGCACCACGAGCATCGCCACCACGAGGACGGCGCCGACCGCCTCGAAGGCCGCCACCGTCGCCACGGCCGTCGTGGCCAGGAGCAGCGTCGTGACCGCGGCCACCGGCACGCCCGCCGCCCGCGCCGCGGCCTGGTCGAAGGCCGTGAAGACCTGCAGCCGCCACGTCGCCACGAGCGTGGCGACGACCAGACCGAGCACCGCCATGGCCGTGACGAGCGCCCGGGGAACCATGAACGGCCCGATCGCCACGAGATCGAAAGCCGCCAGCTCCAGGATCCCGAACAGCACGCACTGCGGATCGAGGTCGATCTGTGACGCGAACAGCGTGACGATCACCACGCCGAGGGCGAAGAGCGAGGTGAAGACGACACCCGCCCCCGCGTCCTCGGCGAGGCCCACGGCCGCGTGCAGCGCCCGCGTCAACCAGACGGTGACGAGCGCCGCCGCCACCGCACCGGCCAGCACCAGCGGACCGCCCAGCCGGCCCCCCGCCAGCACCGCCACCGCGATGCCCGGCAGCACCGCATGCGCGATCGCGTCGCCGAGGAGGCTCATCCGCCGGACGACGAGGAAACTGCCCACGAGCGCGCAGGCCGCCGAGACCGCCGCCGCCGTGGCCATCGACCAGCCGTGGAGCGAAAAGCCGGCATCGGCCAGCACGACGGCACCGAATGCGACGCTCATGACGCACGCTCCCCGGCACCCGGTTCGCCGCCCACCACGCCGGGCGGCCGCCGGGCCGCTGCGATTGATGTCAGCGCTGCCGCGTCGAGCACCTCCTCGGGCGCGGGCAGGTCGAGCGTGAGCGCGTCGCGGCCATTCTCGACCGCCGCGTCGAGCAGGTCCCGCCAGGCTTCGATCCGGCGGCGCCGCTCGCGGGCCTGCGCGAGTCCATCGCGGGATAGCCTCCAGCGGTCACGGCCCGCCTCCGGGCGGGCACCGCGGCCGGGCGCACCATGCCCCCGATCCCCCGTGGCCGTCTGCAGCATCGCCCGCTCGAGCGAACCGTCCCGCACGAGCTGCTCCCAGGCCCGCGCCGCCTCGCGTCGCAAAGGGCGCGCGTCGCCCGCCGCGCGGTCGATCACCACCGCCTGCTCGAAGCCCGCCGCGGCGGCGGAGTCACCAAGTTCGAGACACTCCTCGAGCACCCGCCCCCGGGTCCACCGGCGCCGCTGATCCGCCTCGCGCAGCCGCCGCGCCAGCCAGCCCCGCTCCGGCGCCACCGCGAACGACACCAGGCAGATCGTGGCCGCTGCCAGGACGACCAGCGGACCGGTCGCCAGCCCCGGCCGCAGCGTGCTCACCACCACGCCCGCCACCGCCGCCGCCAACCCGAACAGCCCCGCCAGCAGGAGCATCGTCCCCACGCGGCTCGTCCACTGCCGGGCCGCCACCGGTGGAATCACTACGAGCGCCGTCACCAGCACCGCACCGGCCGCCGGGAGCCCGACCACCACCATGACCGCCACGAGCGTGACCAGCGCCGCGTCGATCAGCCCCACCGGCCAGCCGCCAGCCGCCGCGAAGGCGGCGTCGAAGGCGACGAGCACCGCCTCCTTGAACGCCAGGCTCACGAGCAGGACCACGCCGAGCGATGCGGCCGCCAGCATCAGCGCATCGGGCGCGGTCAGGGCCGCGGTGTGACCGAGCAGAAAATGCTCGAGGCCCGCGCTGCCCGGCAGGCCGCGGGCCGTGATCCCGGCCACGACCGCCAGACCGGCGCCGAAGGAGACGCCGATCACGATCGCCGTGGCCGCGTCGTCACGGGTGCGGGCGACCCGCCGCAGGAACACGAGCACGCCGAGTGCCGCCACGGCCGAGACGAGCGCGCCAGCCAGCAGCGTGGGCAAATCCCGCCGGCCGGTGAGCAGGAAGGCGCCCCCCACACCCAGGAGCGTGGCATGGGCCGCGGCGTCGCCCACGAGCGGCCGGCGGCGAAGCAGGGCCAGTGTGCCGGCAACCCCCGCGGCGAAGCCCACCGCGGAGACGCCGGCCAGCACGACGAGGGTGTTGTAGGAAATCGTCATCGAGCCGGCGTGCGCTGGGGAGATCGACGCGACGCACGCATTCCGCGGGTTGAAAACCCGCGGCCACGGTTCCCCTGGAACTTGTGACTCATGGTGTGCGGCCCCGTTCGGCGACGGCCCGACCGAGTTCCTCGAGCAGCTCGATGCGGCCGGCGTAGGTCCGCCGCAGGTTGTCGGGCGTGAGCACGTCGGCCGTAACGCCGGCCGCCACCAGCCGCATGTCGATCAGGGCCACCCGGTCGAACCACTCCACGGCCGTGCGCAGGTCATGGTGCACCACGACGACCAGCTTGCCCTCGTCGCGAACCGCCGCCAAAACCCGGAAGATCTGCTCCTGCGAGCGGACATCGACACCCGCGAGCGGCTCGTCGAAGAGATACACGTCCGCCTCCTGCGCGAGCGCCCGCGCGAGGAATACCCGCTGCTGCTGGCCGCCGGAGAGCCGGCCGATCTGGCGGTCGGCCAGGTCGACGAGGCCGACGCGGTCGAGGCAGTGCCGGGACAGATCCCGTTCCCGACGACCCGGCCGCCGCAGCCAGCCGAGCCGGCCGTAGGTGCCCATCAGGACCACGTCCATCACGCTCACGGGGAAATCCCAGTCGACCGTTTCCCGCTGCGGCACATACCCGACGCGGCCGCGGACCTGGGCCAGGGCCGCGCCGAAGAACCGCACGTAGCCCCCGACGACCGGCACCAGGCCGAGCGCCGCCTTGAGGAGCGTGCTCTTGCCGGCGCCGTTGGGGCCGATCACGCCGAACAGGCAGGGCTCCGCGATCGCCAGATCGACGTTCCAGAGCACGGGGCGGCGGCCGTAGGCGACCGTGACGTCGTGAAACTCGAAGATCGGCGCGGCTGCGGCGGTCACGGGGTGGCGGCCTCCGGGGCCGGCGCCAGGGCCGCCACGATCCGGGCCACGTTCGCCTCGAGCGCGGCAGCGAGCGACTCCCCGTCGCTGCCGGGCTCCCCGAGCGAGTCGGAGTAGAGGCGGCCGCCGAGCGCGAGCCGGTGACCGCGGGCGGCCGCGCCTTCCACGAGCGCCGCCACGTTGCGGTCGGCCACGCTCGTCTCCACGAACACGGCCGGGATCTTCCGGCTCACGATCAGGTCGACCAGCCGGTTGATGTCGCCGAGGCCTGCTTCGCTCGTGGTGTTGGTGCCCTGCACGCCGACCACCTCGATGCCGTAGGCCCGGCCGAAGTAGCGAAATGCGTCGGGGGCCGTGACGAGCACGCGGCGTTCCTCAGGGATCGACGCGATCCGCTGTCGGAGCGACGCATCGAGATCGCGAAGCCGAGCGGCATAGGCTTCGGCGGCGGCCTGGTAGTCGGCGGCGGCGGCGGGGTCGAGTTCGGCGAGCGCGTCGGCAACCGGCGCGGCCGTCTGGCTCCAGAGCGTCGCGTCGAACCAGACGTGCGGGTCGGGAAGGTCGCCGTCGGCCTCGAGGAGCCGCTCGTCCGGCAGCCGATCGGCGACGGCCAGGAACGGCACGCGGTCGGCCAGGCGTTCGAGCAGCCCAGCCAGCCGGCCCTCGAGATGCAGCCCGGACGCGACCACGAGGTCGGCCCGCAGCAGCCGGTCGGCATCGCGGGGCGTGGCTTTGTAGGAGTGCGGATCGATTCCCGGCGTCATCAGGCACTCGACGACGACCCGGTCGCCCCCCACCTGCCGCACGAGATCCGCGACGACCGTCGTCGTTGCCACGACCAGGGGCCGATCGTCGCGCGGGGAGCGGCCGTCCGCCACGGGCTCCCGGCAGCCGGTCACCAGCGCCAGGGCAAAGCCTGCCGAGACAGCAGCCCAGCGACCGCCCGAGCGTATTTTTGGCGGTTCAAAAAACATTTTTTGGGCCATCAAAAGAAGCAGGATACAACGGGGTGCGCAGGCCGCACAACCTGACCTGCCGCGATCCGACCGGGGGCGACGCCTTCCATCCGCCGGCGCATTGACCATTTCGGAGGGCATCCTTAAGGTCAGAGCGTCGAGGGACGGGATCACGTCGGTCCGCGACGTCTCGCGGCCGATGGGCGTCGTTCGGCCTGGTCCGAAAGCGGTGTTGCCGTGTCGAGCACCTATTTCAAGCGGTTCCGGATGGAGGCCGACCTCGGCGCTCCCCGGACGGTGCCTGCCCTGCCCCCCGGCTACCGGTTCGTGCCCTGGAACGAGGCCGTGATCGACGTCCACGCCCGGACCAAGTTTCGGGCCTTCCGCGACGAACTCGACGCGATGGTGTTTCCCTGCCTCGGCAGCCTCGACGGCTGTCGCCGGCTGATGCGGGAAATCCGCGGCAAGTCGGGATTCCTGCCGGCTGCCACGTGGCTGATCGCCCTGGGCACCACCCCCGAGTCGCTCCAGTGGTGCGGCACGATCCAGGGCGTGGCCGAACGCGGCGGCGTGGGCATGATCCAGAACGTGGGGATCGTGCCGGGGCACCGCGGGCTCGGCCTCGGCCGCTGCCTCGTGGAGCGGGCGGTGGCGGGTTTTCGGATGCACGGTTTGAGCCGGGCCTCGCTCGAGGTCACGGTCGATAACGCCCGGGCGATGCGGCTCTACCAGCAGCTCGGTTTCCGGCGGACGAGAACCGTGTACAAAGTGGTGGATCCGGCCGCGGCCGAAACGGCCCTCGAGGCCGTCGGGGCGCTGTAGGCTGGTTTCGCGGCGGTGCATGCGTGCCCGGCGGCGCCTCCCCGGCACCGGCCCCACGCGCGGCACCGGTCCCCACAGGCAGCACCTTGAAGCAGCAGCTCCACTCGGCGACGCTCGACAACGGGATCACGCTCCTGGGGGAGTCGATGCCCGGCGTGGAATCAGTGGCGGTGGCGTTTCACGTGCCCGCCGGCGGCATTCACGATCCCGCCGGCCGCTGCGGCCTGGCTACGCTGGCCGGCGAACTTTGCCTCCGCGGCGCGGGCAACCGCACCAGCCGCGAGGTGGTCGAATCGCTCGAGGGCGCCGGCGCGACCTGGGGGCACACCGTCTCCACGACCCACACGAGTTACTTCGGCGCCATGGTGGCCCGCCAGCTGCCGACCGTGCTGCCGGTCTACGTCGACATCCTCCGCCGCCCACGGCTGCCGCCCGCCGAGTTCGGCTCGGCCCGCGACATGGTGCTCCAGAATCTCGCGGCCCTCGAAGACGATCCCGCCCATCGTGCGATGGCCATGCTGCGGCAGCTGCACCTGCCGAGCCCGTGGGGGATGCCGACCGAGGGCATCTCGGCCGAGGTGGAGGCGGCCACGCTCGCCGACGTCACATCGTTCGTGGCCACTCGGGTGCAGCCGGCGGGCACGATCGTGGCACTGGCCGGCCGGATTGACTGGAGCGACGTCGTCGAGCGGCTGGCGGCACTCCTGGGCGACTGGCGGGGCGAGCCAGGGCCGCCGGTCAGCGCCGGCCCGCGTGGGCCGCACGTCGGCCATGTGCCCCACGACTCCCAGCAGACCCACGTCGCCCTGGCCTGGTCGGCGCCGCCGGCCCGCGACGACGACTCCGCGATCTGCAAGGCCGTGCTCACGATCCTCGGCGGCGGCACCAGCTCGCGGCTCTTCAGCGAGGTGCGGGAGAAGCGCGGCCTGTGCTACGGCGTGTCGGCCGGCTACAGCAGCCAGCGCGACTTCGGCACGGCCGCCTGCCACGCCGGCACGACTGCCGCCCGGGCCCAGGAGACGCTCGACGTGATGCTCGCCGAGATCGACCGGCTGCCCGGCTCGATCGAGGCCGACGAGCTGGAGCGGGTCAAGGCGAAGGTGGCCAGCGGCCTGGTCATGCAGCAGGAATCGACCGCCTCGCGGGCCGGCGCGCTCGCCAGCCAGTGGTATCACCTCGGCCGGGTGCGGTCGATCGAGGAAGACCTCGCCCGCTACGACCGGCTCGACGTGCCGCTGCTCGAAGACTGGTTGGCCTCCCGCCCGCCCCGCGACCTGTCGGTGGTCTCGCTCGGCCCCGAGCCCCTGGAGATTCCCGGTGCCCTTCCTGCATGAGCGCCTGCCCAACGGGCTCGATGTGGTGGCCGAGACGAGCGACGCCGCCGTCTCGACGAGCGTCGGCTTCTTCGTGGCCACCGGCGCCCGCGACGAGGGGCCGGGGATCGAGGGCGTGAGCCACTTCCTCGAGCACATGGCCTTCAAGGGGCCGCCGGGCCTGTCGGCCGAGGAGATCAACCGCCGCTTCGACCGGCTCGGGGCGGCGGTCAACGCCTTCACGAGCGAGGAGGACACCGTCTACCACGCGGCGGTATTGCCGAAGTATCAGCACGACGCCGTCGAACTGCTCGCCGGCCTGCTGCGGCCCGAGCTGCGGGCCGACGACTTCGCCACCGAGAAGCAGGTGATCCTGGAGGAGATCCGGATGTACGACGATCAGCCCCCGTTCGGGGCCGACGATCGCTGCCGGGCCGCCTTCTTCGGGTCGCACCCACTGGCGGCGAGCGTGCTGGGGACGGTCGAGTCGGTCGGCGGGCTCGAGGCCGACGCGATGCGCGGCTACCACCGGCGTTGCTACGCATCGGACCGGATCGTGCTGGCCGCCAGCGGCGCGGTCGATTTCCCGGCGCTCGTGGAACAGGCCCGGCGGCTGTGCGGCGCGTGGGAGCCGGCCGCGGCCACGCAGCGGGCGATGCCTGGCAGGCCGCGGGCGGCGGCCCGCCCCGGCGTGGATCGGATCGTGCGTCCGGCGGCCACGCTCGGTTACGCCGTCCGGATGGCGGCCGGCCCGGCCGAGACCGACCCCGACGCCGACCGCTGGGCGGCCGCGCTCCTGGCCGTCGTGCTCGGCGACTCCTCGGGCAGCCGGCTCTACTGGTCGCTGGTCGATCCCGGCCTGGCGGAGCATGCGGCCCTCGGCCACCACGATTTCCTCGACGCGGGCCTCCTGATCACGCAGCTCTCCTGCGAGCCGGAGGACGTCGACGCGCTGCTCGAGCGGATCCTCGACCTCTACGCCTCCGCCACCCGCGACGGGATCACCGCCAAGGAGTTCGAGCAGGCCCGCAACAAGGTGGCCGGCCGTGTCGTCCTGGCCGGCGAGCGGCCGCGACGGCGACTGTTCGACGTGGGCCTCGAATGGTCGCACCGCCGCCGCTACCGCCCGATCGCCCAATCCCTGGCCGATGTCGAGGCGATCACGCTCGACGACGCGCATCGGATCCTGACCGCCTGGCCCCTCGACGCCCCGGCCGCCACGGTCATCGCCGGCCCGGAGGGCTGAGGCTCGCCGGGCAGTCCGGGAGTTCGGATCATGCTCCTTCCAGGCTTTCCATGAACCGGAGGGGTTGCCCGTGCGGTGGAGGCGGCCTTGCTGGCGAGCGCAGCCCGGAGGGCGCAGCGTGGCCAGCATGGAGAGAGCGGAGGCCATGGATGGCCGCAGCGAACGTCCGGCGACATGGCACCGGCAACCCCGGCGCGGCGGTTATGAACCGGGGGCTTTCGTGGGTCAGTCGCCGCAAGGCATAATCTTCAACCCCGGAGACTCCCATGCCCATCCTGCTCGCCGACGTCAATCGCTGGCTGATCCCCCTGCCGCCGGTCTGGCTGCTCGGCGTCGCGGCGGCGCTCGCGATGCTCGCGACGCTGGCCGGCTGGGGCATCCTTCGGCTGGTCGCCCCGCGGCTGGCGACCGAGGCCAGGGCATCGCTGGGCGATGGGTTTCTGGGGCCGTTGGCCTGGCTGTTCGTCGCCTTCGCGGCCGTGGCGGTCGCCTTCACGCCGCTGGTGGGCTTGCCGTTGCCCCCCGACTTCACCCTCTCCGAGTCGGCCCCGCTGGCCCAGTTCACGCGGTCGCTCGCCCGCATGACCTCCGCCAATGATTTTCGCCAGACCGTCTCGGTCGCCCCCGGCGCGACGCTCGAAGGCATCCCGTTGCCCCTGCGACCGCAGGAGCTCGCCCGGATCGAGATCGAGAGCGATCAGCCGCTGATCGTGCGGACGCAGCAGCCCGTGGCGGGCTTCGCGCTCGCCAAAGACACCGACCTTGTGCTCGAGGCGGGCAAGCCCTGGACATGGCAGCGGTCCGAGGAAGCCACCAACCCATTCCTCGGCACCGCGGCCAAGCTCGAGGCCACCAACGAGACGGCGACCCCGGCCCGGCTTCTCGTCCGCTGGCAGCTCGTGCCGGAGCACCCCCAGGCGGCGATCCTTCCGTGGGCGTTCGTCGTGCTGACCGGCATCGTCGCGGCCTACGCGGTGTTTCGACTGGCCTGCGGCCGGGTGGCGGCGATCGCCGCGGCCACCGCGAAGGAGGCGATCGGCCAGCCGCTGTTCGCGGTCGTGATCGTGGCCGGGATCACCCTGATCATGGGCTTCGTCGTGATCCCCTACAACACGTTCGGCGAGGACGTGAAGATGTACAAGGACAGCGGCCTGACGCTGATCAAGGTGCTGACGCTCCTGCTGGTGGCCTGGTCGGCGGGCGTGGCCGTCTCCGAGGAGATCGAGGGCCGCACGGCGCTGACGGTGCTCTCCAAGCCGCTCACCCGCTGGCAGTTCGTGCTGGGGAAGTTCGCGGGGCTTGTGCTCGTGGCGCTCCTGGTGTTCCTGATCCTCGGGGGCGTGCTCCTGGCGATGACCAACTTCAAGGTGGTCTATGACGCCCGCGAGGGGGCCCAGGTCGATCCGGTCTGGTGGGACTGCGCCGACGAGATGGTGACGGTCGTGCCGGGGCTGGCCCTGGCTTTTCTGGAGACGGTCGTGATGGCGTCGATCGCGTTGGCCGCCTCGACGCGGCTGGGCACGGTGGCCAACCTGATCCTCTGCTTCAGCGTCTACGCGCTGGGCCACCTCGTGCCGCTGCTGGTGCAGTCGAGCGTGGGGAAGTTCGCGATCGTCCGGTTCACAGGCCGGCTGTTCGCCACGATCCTGCCGGTGCTCGACCACTTCACCGTCGAGGCGGCGGTGGTCGGCGGGGTGCCCGTGCCTTGGGACTACCTCGGCTGGGCCGCCCTCTATGCGGCGCTGTATTCAGCGGTCGCGATCCTGGTGGCTCTGGTGCTCTTCCAGCACCGCGACCTCGCCTGATTGCTCAGCGCACGAGGCCGGTGCGGGCCGTCACGCCGAGCATCGTCAGGTCGGCCGTGGACGTGCCGGGCAACGACCACCAGCCTGCGGCGGCTCCCCGCACGGCCTGGGCCTCCGCCTGGCCGTCGATGAAGAAGGTCGTGCCCTTGCCGATCCGTCGCTCCACCCGCGGGCCGACGGCCACGCCGATCAGGCTCGACTCGGGACCGGGCGCGAGGGTCGTCCGCACCTCGAGCGATTCGCTGCCTCGATCGCGGTCGTGGGCCATGCCGATCCGTCCCGTCCAGCGGGCCGGCCCCGCGGTGATGGATGCCGGATCCGCCAGCATCCCGGCCGCCACGTCGAAGCGGTCGATCCGGCTGCGAAGCTCGGCGGCCAGCGGACCGGGCAGGGCATCGCGGCCGCCCGGCCCCTGCACCGAGATGCCCTTGAACTCGACGGGCGGCTGAATCGGATCGATCGGTGCGGTGCCGACCCGACGCAGCGCCGCCGCCACCGAACCGGCCCCCTCGAAACTGCCCAGCCCGAGCCCCTCGAACAAGACCGGCGGCGGATCGAGCGCCCTGGCCGGCGTGGCAGCCAGCGTGGCAGCCAGAACCAGGCCGGCGAGCCGGCGACGGCGGGAAGTGATCGGCATGGTGCTCGAGGTCATCTCCATCGTGCTCTTCATCGACCGCCGCCACCGACCAGGTTGCGGAGCGACCCTGCCGGCTGGGAAAGCGGCAGCGGTCAGCCGGTCTTGCGGCGCGGAAACAGGGGGATTGTGGCGGGCCGCGGCCGGCCGGCGTGACGCCCGCCCCCGAGGTGGGTGCAGTCGAGCGCCTCGAGCACGCGGGCGGCCACCTCGACCGCCAGCGCACCTGCCGTCGCCGACACGACCGGTTCGCCACCGGTGCGGATCGCCGTCAGCAGGTCGTCGTGCTCCCCGGCGATCGCATTGGCGTCGGAGACGCCCACCGTCTCCCGGGGCAGGATGTCGGTAAAGAATCGATCCTTGAGGGCCGGCCGCTCGGCGGCGGGCACCCCGGCCGCGTCGAACCGTCCCGCCCGGACCTCGTCCGACGGCGCGACGACCTCGACGGTCTTGGCGGTCAGATCCACCGCCACCATGCCCCCGGTGCCCCACAGCGACACCGTCCGCTCGGCCCGCGGGCTGATCCGCGAGGCCGCCAGATCGGCGACGAGGCCGCTGTCGAACACCAGCCGCGCGCGGACGGCGTCTTCGTGGCCGCCGGCGGCGACGAGTCCGTGGGCCTCGACCCGCTCGAGACGGCCTGGCGCGAGCGACAACACGAGGTCGATGTCGTGGATCATCAGATCGTGCACCACGCCCGCATCGAGCGAGCGGAAGGTGAAGGGAGCCAGCCGGCGGGTCTCAACGAAGCTCGCCTCACCGGTCCGGGCGGCGGCGGCCACCCAGGCCGGATTGAACCGCTCGACGTGGCCGACCGAGACCGTGCGGCCGAGCCGGCGGGCCGTGGCGGCGATCAGCCGGGCGTCGTCCACCGTGACGGCCAGCGGCTTCTCGACGAGGAGGTCGATGCCCGCCTCGAGCAGCGGCAGCGCCACCTGGGTGTGCAGGGCGGTCGGGGCCGCGATCACCACCGCCTCGGCCCGCCCCACGAGTTCGCCCGGGTCGGCAAGGGCCTGGCAGCCGTGGGCCGCGGCCACGCGGTCGCGGGAGCCCGCCGAGCCGAAGAGTTCCGCAGGGTCGAATTGTGAAACCGTCGCGCGGACATGCGCCTCGATTTCCGGCTTCACGACCACTTCGACGTAATTCGGACCAACCACCGTGTGGAGCAAAGGCAGTGACGGATACGTCGGCCGATGACGGATGGAGACCTCGATTTCGACCGGAAGACCGTTCTTGCACAGGGCGAGCACGGTGTGCGGCGTCTGCTTCAGTCGCAGATCGTACACGTACAATCGATTCCACGGCATCACGATGTGGAACCCTTCGGTGTAG
>JBJTPO010000077.1:0-3537 GCA_046075145.1 Planctomycetota bacterium | reverse complement strand
CCCGAGCGGGGGCCACCCGTGGGTCGATGCAGCGAGCCGGTTCATGGAGTCGCGCGGGGATCTCTACCCGATGCCGGGCGCCCGCAAACCGCCGTGACGGGCGAGCCAGTCTGGCGAGACGAACCGCCGGAGGATCGACCGCAGGCAGCGGATGGCATCCCGTTCCCACGGCCCGGCCGTCACATCCCCCTCAGTCCCCGCAAACCGCAGCCGGCATGGCCAGCCCCGCGCGGCGGCGATGCTGTTGAACCGCTCACAGATCCTGAGCGCCCATGCAGCGCCGAGCGTCTCCCGGAGTGCCAGGTAGGCCGGATCGATGACACCGGCGAGGTCCCCGCTCCGGGTTCCCCGCGGGCCACGAATCGACTGCACCACCGCGAGCACCGCACCGGCCGCGATCGACCAACTGCAGAGGGCAGCCACGGCCGCCGCGGGCGGATGCTCGGGCGACGCCCCCGGCAAAAACTGCCAGATCAGTCCGAGCTGGCCCGCCGCCACGAGCGATGCGGCGAGTCCGCGGCGGGTGGCGACGAAGTTCATCCAGCCCACGCCGACCAGCACCAGAAAAAAGACCCGCTCGAGCATGTGGATGTGGGGCAGGCTCCCGGGTCGGACGAGCGTGGCCGACAGGGCCGGCATCGCCAGCACGAAGCCGAGCGTGGCCACGATCAGCTGCCAGACGCCATGCTGCGGCCGCTTGGCCCCGAGCAGTGACATCGCCGGACAGACCGCGAGCGCCGCCACCCCGAGCCGCGCGGCCGCCTGCGCTGCCGGGTCGGTGAGCCAGCCGGCGGCCCGCCCGGCCGCGTCGGCGGCCAGCGCCAGGGATGCAGCCACGCTCCAGGCGGCGGTGGGCACCGCCTTCGTGCCCTGTGCGAGCCAACCCCCGTCCGCCGACGCGGCCGCCGCGACCAGGGCCGCGACGCAGGTGATCGTCTCGGGGCTCATGTCGGCCCGGGATCCAGGTAGGGGCGCTTCATGATGGGAGCCTAGCCCATCGCCGCCCGCCGTGCCGATTGGAGCGGCGATGACGGTTGCGGAGGATGCCGCCCTCCGCCTCGCGGCGGTCCGGCTGAACGGCCGAAATCCACTCTGGCCCCCGTCCTGTCCATCGGCCTGCTGGAACCCTCCATGCCCCCTTTCGCCCGGGTCCGCCGCTGGCGGTCTGCCGTCTGCGCGGCCGCCGTCGCCTGGCTCTTCGCCGCCGACGGCTTCGCGATCGAGATGTTCACCTACTTCGGCGACGGCAGCCGAATCGGTCTGCCCAGCCTCGAGGTGCCGATCGAGGCGTATCCCGGCATCCCTCTGCGGAGCGACCGCCTCCGGGCGAAGCGGCGGGCCATGCGGATGGGGCCCGGCGCCGCGGTGCAGGTGGGGCCGCCCGGCTATGCCCGCGGGATCACGATTCGCGCGATGCCCACGGCCCAGCCCGCCACCGCCGTGCCGGTCCGCCCGGCAATGCCCGCCGTCGTCACGGAGACGGCAGACGCCGAGCCTCAGCCCCGGGCTGACGACCTGATCGATCCGCCGGTGGCGCCGGAGCCGGAGGCCGAGGCCCCGCCCGCTCCGGTCAGCTCCCCTTCAGGGTCTTGAGCAGATCCATCGCGTCGGGACGGGTGGCGAACACCGCCTCGTTGGTCAGCACCTGCTCGAGGATCGCCTTGGCCCGGTCCTTCTCGCCCCGGTCCGAGAGCAGCTTGGCCACGTAGTAGGCACCGTCGCTCGTGAGGGCGTTGTTGCGGGCGATCTGGTCGAGGATCTTCTCGGCATCCTCGCGGCGGCCGAGCCTGTAGTAGACCCAGGCCAGCGTCGTCAACGCGTTGACCTGGTGGGGCGAGTTCTCGCGATAGCGGGCCGCGTTGGCCTCGGCCATCTCCAGCGCCCGCTGCTGGGCTTCCTTGCTCTCCGACTCGATCAGCACGAGCGCCAACGAGTTGCTGGCGGCGAAGTTGCCCGGCGATTGGAGATGGGCGTCGTTGAAGAACTTCTCGGCCGTGGCGTAGTCGCGGGCCACGCGGGCGATCACGCCCCGCACGACTTTGCCGTCGAGGCTCTTGGGATCCTGGGTGAGCACCCGCTCGGCGATCGACTGTGCCGTCTTGAGGTCGTTCTGGCCGAGGTACCACTGCGCCGAGGCGAGCAAGACCGCCGCGTTGTCGGGCGCGGCCTTGAGCGCCGACTCGATCCACTTCTTGGCCACGTCCTTCTGGCCGTCCTCGTCATGCAGGCGGGCGAGCGCCAGTTCCGGCTGGAGGGCGTTGGCGTCGAGCTTGCGGGCTTCCTGGAACTCGGCCAACGCCGCCTGCTCCTGGTCGAGCCGGAACAGCACGTTGCCCAGACGGAAGTGGGCCCCGGCGTTGTCGGGATCGAGCGCAATCCAAGCCTGGAGAAACTTCTGGGCGGCGGCCCACTGCTGCCGCGCCTCGGCGACGGCGGCCGTGCCGGCGTTGCAGCGGATCTCGAAGTCACGCTTCCGCTTGGAATTCTCCTCGAACGCGGTGGACAGCTCCGTGGCCCGCTCGAAGAGCACGGCCGAATCGGTGACCCGCCGATCCTGGAACGCCAGGTCGGCGAGCATCAGGTAGGCCTCGGGATCGTTGGCAAACTTGACGACGGTCTGCTCGAGCTCGGCCCGGGCGGGCAGGAGCTGGTTCACGTTCAGCCAGAGCATCGCCATCATCACGCCCGGCGGGGGGAGCTTGGGGTTGGTGTTGCGGGCCCGCTCGAGGATGGCCCGACAGCCGTCGATGTCGCGGCCATCGAAGCGGGTGATGGCCCCGTTGATCTCCTTGTACTGGGCGTCGTCGGAGACCGCCTTTCCGACGAGCGTCTTGGCGGTGACCTGGGCCTCCACGGCCCGCGGCCCGCCGGCGAGCCCGGCCGCGACGAGGAGGGACATCACGCCGGCACGACGACGTTGCGGACAGCAGAACATGAGGATTCGACTCCGTGAGAGAACCCGTTCGTCCCCGGCACCCCGGCAGCCGGTTACTCTATCGGGAGATGGCGCGGGTTTCCACCGCCCCCACGTCCACGGGATGCCCGAATGTTCGGCGGCGCGGTTTTTGAGCGGGAGCTGCTGGTCGCCCCGCGCACCAGGGGCCTGTACGTGGCCCGGGCCGTGACCGCGGCGACCCTCCTGGGCATCGTGGCCACCTGCTGGCTGGTGGTCACGGGGTCCCAGGACATCGTCACGATCGGCGACACGGCCCGGTTCGCGGCCACGCTGCTGCGGATTCTGGCCCCCGTCCAGCTCGCCCTGGCGGTGCTGGTCTCGGCCCTCGTGGCGGTGCTGGCCGTGAGCCTGGAGAAGGACCGTCGCACCCTCGAACTCCTGCTCGTCAGCCGCCTGGGGCGGACCCAGCTGGTGCTCGGCAAGCTCGCCGGCAGCCTGCTGCGGGTCGGCCTGCTGCTCGTCGCTGCGACGCCGGTGTTCGCGCTCGTGGCGCTCTTTGGCGGCGTCACGCCGGCGCAGTTGGGCCGCCTGCTGCTGGTCACGGCGGCGGCGGTCGCGGCCGCCACCACCATGACCCACAA
>JBJTPO010000076.1:0-3717 GCA_046075145.1 Planctomycetota bacterium | reverse complement strand
AGGATCGAGCCGGTCCGGCGGGCGATAAAGCCCAGCACCAGCCCCAGGGGAAACAGCGGCACGAATGCCAGCCCCTGCCCCTGGTGGGCCAGGGCGAAGGCGGCGGCGGAGAGCGTGAACGCGAGCGATCCGTCGGCCTGCGGCAGTCGCTTCTCCAGCCAGCCCTGAAGGATGCGGCGAAAAAACAGCTCCTCGACCAGCGGGGCCGCGATGACCGCCGTGGCGATCACCAGCCCCACCGCCAGCGGGTCGCGGCGCAGGGTGAGAAAATCCACGACGTCGTGCTTGTAAGGCACGAGCTGGTTGAGAGCCGAGGCCAGGGCCAACAGCGGTACGAGCACCAGCCCGAGGGCGGCCAGGGCGAGTCTGAGATCGCGGCCGAAACGCCCCCCCGCGAAGCCGAGGTCGGCGGCGGTCGCCCCCCGCAGCGTCAGCCAGCCGATGGCGGCGAGGCCGGCCACCGACATCAGGCCAAGCGCGGCGCTCAGGGAGCGGTCGATCGGCGGATTCTTGCCCATGGCGCCGCCGATCAGCGTGGCGATCGCGAGGGCCACGCCAATCACCACGAGCACGTCGCTACCGTCCCAGGGCACCGGCCGCTGCATCCGCGGCTCGATCACGGGCTCGCCGCGACGCAGACGTCGGAGGGTGATCCCGGCCACCGCGACGAACGCGGCCGCCGCCCCGGCGGTGGCCCAGAGGAGCCAGGCCGGTGAGTCGGGCGTCGCGGCTGATTCAACTGGCATGGGGGGTGCGCGGTGCCGGGGGCGGGCGGAGTTTGGATCAGCGAACGAGCGCCCGTGCGCCCCAGAGGTATTCAAGCCCCGACCAGGCCGTCGCGATCACGGCCGCCCAGGCGGTCCAGGTGGCGGCCGTCGCGAGTGGCAGGCCGCCGGGCGTCCACCCGGGCCAGGCCCGGGCCGCGAGCACGAGCGCCACCGCCGCACACTGGAGCACCATCTTCACCTTGCCGCTCCAGCCGGCGGAGAAGTCGCTGCCGGCGGCCTCCATCTCGGACCGGATCGCCGTCACCACGAGTTCTCGAACCGCGATCACCACCGCCATCCAGGGGAGGAGCGGACCGGCGGGATCGGCCACGAGGATCGCGGCCCCGCAGACGAGCACCTTGTCGACGAGCGGGTCGAAGATCCGTCCCAGCCGGCTGACCTGGCCGAACCGGCGGGCATACCAGCCATCCACCCAATCGGTGGTCGCGGCCACGAGAAACAGGATCGTGGCCGGCACGTCGAGCCCGCGCACGATCAGCACAAAGACGGCGATCGAGAGGATCAGCCGCACCAGCGACAGCATATTGGGCACGGTCCAGACCGCCGTCGATGCCGGATCGCCCCGCATGGACTCAGCCCTCCGCCGGCACGGCGGCCAAGTCGTAGCCGCTCGCGGCGACCACCTCGACGGGCAGAATCCGGCCCGCGAGCGACCGGCCGGGGCGGGCTTCGGGGTCGGTCACGTAGACCACGCAGTCGATATCCGGGGCGTCGGCCTTGGACCGCGCGATCCAGACATTTTCCCGCTCGTCGCTCCGGCGGTCGACGATCACGTCGCACACCCGGCCCACCTGCCGGCGGGCGTGGTCGTGGGCGATGCCCTGTTGGAGTTGCATCAGCTCGTCGCGGCGGGCCGCCTTCTCCTCCTCGGGGAGGTGGCCGTCGAGCCGGGCCGAGGGTGTGTCGGGCTCGAAGGAATAGGTGAACACCCCCACCCGCTCGAACCGCCACTGCCCCGCGAACTCGAGCAGCTCCTCGAACTGCGGCCGCGTCTCGCCAGGGAAGCCCGTGATGAAGGTGGTCCGCAGGACGAGTTCTGGGATCGCGCCGCGGAGCTTGCCCAGCAGTTCTTCGGTGGCGGCCCGGTTGACCCGCCGCTGCATCCGCTTGAGCACCGCGTCGGAGGCGTGCTGGAGGGGCATGTCGAGGTAGGGGAGAATCTTCGGGCTCTGGGCGATGCGTTCGATCAGCCGGTCGCTGAAGTGGATCGGGTAGAGATACATCAGCCGGATCCACTCGATGCCCTCGATCTGCTCCAGTTCGCCAAGCAGCTCCACGAGCCGGGGCTCGCCGTAGAGGTCGATGCCGTAGTAGGTCGTGTCCTGGGCGACGAGCACGAGCTCCTTGACGCCGTCGGCCGCGAGTTCGCGGGCCTCGCGCACCACCTCTTCGATCGGCTTGGTGGCGTGCTTGCCCCGCATCCGCGGGATCGAGCAGAAGGTGCAGGTGCGGTCGCAGCCCTCGGAGATTTTGAGGTAGGCGACGTGCCGCGGGGTCACGCGGAGGCGGCCCGAGTCGTCGAGGGCCCGGGCGGGGGCGGGGCGAAACACGCTCTGCTGCTCGCCGAGCCGGCCCACGAGCCGTTCGGCCGCCCTGGCGACCTCGTCGCGGGAGAAGACACCGATCACAGCGTCGAGGCCGGGGAGCTCCTCGAGCAGCCCCTCCTTCTGCCGCTCGGCCAGGCAGCCCGCCACGATCACGCCGCGGGTGCCGCCCGACCGCTTGAGGGAGAGCATCTCGTCGATCACGCCATACGACTCGCGGCGCGAGGACTCGAGGAACGCGCAGGTGTTGACGATCACGAGATCGGAGCCAGTCGGTTCGGCCACGAGCTGCCAGCCGTCGTCCCGCAACAACCCGAGCATCCGCTCGCTGTCGACGAGGTTCTTGGGGCAGCCGAGCGTGATCACTGAGAAGGTGCCGCGGCGGGTGGCCGGGTCGCCCGGGGCGATCACAGGCAGCGCCGCGGCGCCGGTGCCGCAGGCTGCCGAGGAGGCGGGATCGACGATCGGGAGGGTCTTCATCAGGTCGGCACCGCCCGGGCGGCGACCAGCTTGTCGAGTTCCTGGCGGAGCCGGGGCAGGATCGCGTCGTAGGGGAACGCGCCGAGCTCCAGGCTGCCCTTCTTGAGGTTCACGTGGGTGGGGCCGCACCAGAGGCCGAGATCGGCGTCATCGGTCTCACCCGGCCCGTTCACGCGGCAGCCCATCACGGCGATGGTGATCGCGTGGTCGGCGGCATAGGCCGTCATCTCCTTGACCTGCTTGGCGAGATCGATGAAGGCCTCGTTCTCCACGCGGGAGCAGCTCGGGCAGGAGATGATGTTGAGCGTCGAGAGCCCGTAGTCCACCACGCTCCGCACCCGGCCGGCCGCGATGTCGGCCAGGATCTGATTCGCAGCAGCGATCTCCTGGGGCTTGTCGGCGTTGGAGACGGTGAGCGAGACACGGACGGTGTCGCCGATGCCCCGTGAGACGAGCTGCTCGAAGGCGATCCGGGTCTTGATGATCCCGTCGGGCGGCATCCCCGCCTCGGTAACGCCGAGATGGAGCGGGACGTCGGGCCGTTCGGCGGCGAACCGCCGGTTGACCTCGATTACCTTCCGCGGGTCGGAGTCCTTGAGCGACACGCAGTAGCGGGTGAAGCCGATCGCGTCGAGCAACTCGCAGTGTTCCAGGGCACTGGCCAGCATCGACCCGAGCGAGTCGTCGGCCGCGAACTGCTCCTTCTTGGCGGGATCGACGCTGCCGCAGTTGACGCCCACACGCAGGGCGCAGTCGCGGGCCGCGGCTGTCTCGGCGATGAACTTCACCTTGTCCTGCCAGGGTTTCTCCCGCTCGTGGTGGTAGAGATGGCCGGGGTTGTAGCGGAGCTTGTCCACGTGGGGGGCCACGTCGAGGGCGAGGCGGTAGTTTTCCTGCAGGTCGAT
>JBJTPO010000075.1:0-2935 GCA_046075145.1 Planctomycetota bacterium | reverse complement strand
CCCCCGCCGGGCGGCCCGCGCCCGCGGGCAGGGCCAGCAGTCGGGCGGCACTCGAGAGCTTGCGGAGCACGGCGCTCGCCTGGGCCGCGATGGCGATTGGACTCTCGCCGGTCTCGAGCAGGGCGGCGAGTTCGGCGAGCGCCGTCGGCGTGTCGCCCGAGGCGGCCGAATCGAGCATGCCCCAGGCCGACCGCTCGCCCGGCGTGCCGACGAACTCCTCGATCGCCTCGGGATGCAGCGGCTTCGCGCGGGCGGCGACCGGCGTGGCCGCCGCGAGCCGGGCCAGCGCCTGATCGACCTGCCCGAGATGGCCGCCGAGCCGCTCGAGCAGCTGCTCGGCCGTGGCGGCGGCAAGCTTCACGCCGTGGCCCGCCTCGGCCCACTTCCGCACCCAGCCGGCCAGGTCCTGCCGGGCTGGGATCGCCGTCTCGATCACGAGCCCGTGCGCCACGGCCGCCTTCGCCAGCCGCGTCGTGGCGGGAAAGGTCTTGACCTCGAGGATCACCAGTCCGCGGCTGCCGCGCGGGGTGGCGGCGATCTTTTCAAGCGCGTCGCGGGCCGCCGTCACGAAGGCGTCTGCCTGGCGGACGACGGCCGCCCGCGTGGCGGAGGCGAAGAGGGACACCGTGGCCGCCTCGTCGAACACGTCCCGCGGATCGAGTGGCTCCTCACCGGCGAACTCCCGCCAGGCCCAGGCCCGGTCGGCTTCGTCGGGCACGAGACGGTCGCGCAGGAGCGTGAGGCAATACCGGGCCAGGAATGGTTCGCCGCCGGAGAGCACCACGAGCGACGGGGTGTCGAGGCGGAGCTTCGCGGGATCGAGCAGCAGATCGAGGGCGTGTGTGCCGCCAGCCAAGTCACCAGCCTCCGGGGTCGACCCGGAGCGGAGTGTAGCGGAGCAACGCCGGCTACGGCGTGGGCAGCACCCGGAGGCCGCCGAGCCGGCCGCCGAATCGCGTCGGGGCGACCGAGACGGCCTCGTCGCTGACCGCAGCCGCCTGGTTGCCGGCGGCGTCGGTGGCCTCGACGCGGATGAACACCCGCGCGGGCACGTTCTTGCCCGGCTCCCAGCGATGGACGCCCTCGTTCGTCGCGACCGTGGCGATCGTTGCCCACGGGCCCTCGGCGTTGGGGGAGTACAACAGCCGTACGGAGTTCGAGGCCAAGAGGGGGTCGCGGGCCGCGTACCGGATCACGAGCGCGTCGGTGGCGGCGGTCTCGTCGCGATCGATGCCGACCAGCTCGACCTGTGGCGGCTCCCCGTCGATGCCGATCCAGGCGTCGGGCTCGGCACCGCTCCGCGGGCCGCCGTCGGCATCGGGCACGTCGGCGACCAGTTCCAGCCGCACCCCGTAGAAGCCCGCCTCGGCGAGTTCCACATCGATCGGGCTGCGACCGTCCTTGTCGACCGCCCCCTTCTGCCAGGTGAGGCCGCCGTCGCGGGTGGTCCAGAGCTCGGCCCTGAGCGGCCCGGCGGCCCGGCGGACGGCCGGAATCTCATAGTCCCAGGCGAATCGCCGCGACCGGGCCAGGTGGAGCGGGCGGCCGCGATACTCCAGTGGCTGGCCCTCGGCTGTCGGCCGGGTGATTCCCGCTGCGGCAAGCGGGTCGGTCGTGGAGACGGGCCGCGTGGGACTGCGACGGGCGGCGTCGTCTTCGGCCCGGGGCAGCAGGCCGGCGGCCGATGGTGTCCGGGAGGCCTGCCGCGGCGACGGGGCGGCGGCGACCTGACCGGCCTCGAAAGCGACTCCGCTCCAGCGGGATGCCTCGGCGGGCCAAGCCCCGGCGGCGGGCGCGAGCACGCTCGTCGTGGCGGCGGGCGGCGCCGGGGTGGGCGACCCTGGCTCGGACGTCGGCGAAGTCGGCACGGCAGTGGGCAGCAGGGCGTCGGTGGCCGCAGCCTGGGCCGGAAGTGGAGGCACGCCGAGTTCCTGGGCGAGCGCCGTCTGATCGACCCGGGGATCGGGCGGCTCGAGCGAGAACTGCCGCACCGTCTGATTCCCCGATTGATCGGTGATCGCGATCCGGACGACGAGCTGCTCCACCTTCTCGCCCGCCCACCAGATCGTCTCGCCCACGAGGTGGGCGGGAGTCTCGCGAGCCAGGACGGCGTCGGCCGCCACGCTCTTCCAGCCCCGATCCGCCTTGCCGCGATACTCCACCACGAGCGAGTCGAGCCGGAGCGAGTCATCGGCGGCCGCGTAGCGACAGACGATCTCACCGTCGGCGCCCTTCCAGAGGCGGGCGGCGAGTCGGGGGCCGGCGGCATCGACCAGCACGCGGATATCGGGCCCCTCGCCTCCGCGGGAACGGCCCTTGCGGTCGATCGCCCGCAGCCGAAACCAATACTCGCCGTCGAGGTCGGCCGTGTAGGTGAACGAGCCGGCCGTGGGGGCGGCCTCGCCGGCGGCCGACCAGGTGGCACCAAGGTCTTTCGAGACGTTGAGCACGACCTGCTGGGGTGTCGCGTCGGCGTCGGGATCCTGCGACTTCGGCAGGCGGAAGGGGATCGCGAACGTCCGCTGGTTGGTGCGCGTGAACGGCGGCAGGCCCGGAGCGTCGGGCAAGCTCTGCGCGGCGACCACGGCGGCGCCGCACGCGATCGCGAGCGCCAGCAGACGAACGACCGCCACCCGATGCGTCGGGTGTCGACAGGCCGAGTCCGGATTGCGAGCCACCGAGGATCCCATGTCGGCATCCATCGGCGGGAGCGGGGCGGCAAAGTCAGTGATTTTCGCTACGACCCGAAAAATCCTCCCGGCCCCCGGTTGGTCGGCCCAGACGCGGCCATCGTCGGGGGCCGCCGGGCAAAATGGCGAGGATCGCGAGGCGGCGGGGTTTTTGCTGGACCCGGTGATCCGCCTGCCGCCATACTCCCAATGCCCGGAGTGGATGGTGGTTTGGCATCGTCGCTCCGGCCGACCGATGACTGCCG
>JBJTPO010000074.1:0-8676 GCA_046075145.1 Planctomycetota bacterium | reverse complement strand
TGCTACCGCGTCGCGATCCGCTGGGGCATCTGCACCAGATAGGTTTTGTCAGAGCCTATTAGCTTCTCCGCCCGATCTCGCTCTCCAAGCATCAAGGCCGCAGCCCCCGCGTCGAGCAGTTGTCGTCCGCAGAAAAGTTGGCGGGCGGGATCCTCGCTCATCAGCTTGTCAGCCCGGTTCAGACTCTCGAGAGCCGGTTCTCTCTTGCCATCGAGAATCTTCAGGTAACAGTCACAAAGCCACACGTCGGCAGCCCCCGAATCCCGCCGGAGAATGTCCGCGACCAACTGCTGCTTACGGGGCAGAGATTCGTCTCGGTTGTAGAGATACAGCGACTGACACCACTGTCGCCGATTCTCGATCAAATCGCGATGAATGCGGGCGACGACGCGTGGATCACCCGTTGCCACCGCTCCCCGAAGCCGTCTGGAGAGATTCGTCCTCGTGGCTTCGGCCTGGGCGAAGGCCTGCTCGTTGAAGCCCTGGTCACCGACTTTCTGCTCGGGCCCGGCGATAGGAGTATCTGCTTGTACCCGCTTCTCCAAGCTGACCATGCCCTGCTTCCGTTCGGCCTGACTTGCAGCGACACGACTCTCGGCGAGCTTTCTGTCGATCGGACTCGCCAGCCCAGGCTCGCTCTTCAGCGACCGATGGTAGAGGTCTGCCGCGTGCTGCCGAATGATCTGCTGCATCATCGGCGAGGGACTGGGCGGAGGGTCTCCGTCCAAGATATTCGGCGGCGTTTCGTCGGCGGCGACCGCTTCCCACCAGTTGCCGGCTGACTCAAGTACCTCCTCGGGAGCGCTTCCTTCCACAAGCTGCGACTCCACGAGCGCGGCAGCTTTCAATCCTGCGTGATTGCCCTTGCGGAAATGCTCGTTTGCGATCGTCCAACTGCCCTCCCAGGCACGGCGAAACGCGAGCCACACATGTGCGACGGCATCCTCGGGAGCGGCCTCGAGCCGGACTTTCGCGCGGTCAGCGGCGGTCCAGATTTCACACATTTCGTTGGCCTCGGCCACCTGTCGCTGGATCGCAGGGCGAAACCGGTCAGCATCATTTGCCGGCAGCTTGTTCAGGAGTGCCTGGGCATTCTCGGCCGCCCGTACGGCGATCGCGGGCTGGCCGGCACGCACAGCGTCGCGGCTGACTTCCAGAGAAAAGTCGGTCGCTACAGCCGGGTCACCACGGCTTTCGTCGTGCAACTTCACGGCGAAGTCCAATAGCGGGGCCAGCCTATCCTGCCCAGTAAACCAGTCTGCACGGGCGACGACGGCGTCGCAAAGAAGCTGAGGGTCGTCGCCGCCCATCGCGAGTTCGATCGCCACTTCCGCGGCCGCATACCGCTCCGCAGCAGCAAGATCCGGCTGGTCGACAATTTCGAGAAGTTGGATGACGAGGGTCCCTCGTTCGCCTCCTGCCCGGACCACGCCCAGTTCTGCTGAAAAAGCCTCGCGAATCTTGGTCTTCGCCGCTTCGGTCTGCTCTGGAGCCGGAGGAGGCGCTGCTGGACCCCGAACCGGCATTCGCGTCGCTGGATCGGCAACATCGGCGGAGTCGTCTGCGGTTGGCTGTGATGGCCCCAGAAGGACATCCAACGAGCCGGGCACTCTCCCATCGTCAGCCTTGGTCCATGCACCAAAACCGAGCATCACGATCACGACCCGCCATCGCCAAGCTGCGGCTGGTCGTCGCGAGGGGAGGACTCGGATTGCCGAGAACGAGGGCGAAGCTTGCAGCATGGACACTCTCCGAGCGACCAACCACTCGGAAGGAGTATCAGACAGTCCTTCCCCTCGGTCAAGGGCGACTCCCCCTACGCAAAACCAGCACCGATGGCGGGGCTGGCGTTGTCGAGTTGCCCCGGAGGGTCATCGCTCGTTGGATTCCCCGGATCCGGCCGGACGTTCCCCGGATTCATCGGCTTTTGCGGTCGATGGCTTGGGGCGTGGCGATCGCTCCACTTTGAGAAAACCTCCGTTGTGTGGCGGGGAACCGCCAACGTCTCCCCTCTGCCAGCCGCCAATCGCTTGCGTGAGATCAGCGGCCACGTTCGCCTTCGCGAGAAACAGGATGGCGAACGACGTATCGACACAGTCGCCCTGCCCCCAACTCCCGTCCACCTTCTGCAACGGAAGAATGTGGGCACAACCCCAGGAATACCAATCCACGCCCCCTATGCTGGCGATTCCATAGATGACCCCCACTCTCTCCAGCGACCAATAGAAATACAGGCCCGTCCACCCCTTGCTGTTCTGAGCGATTTGATCAGTCCGCATCAAATGCCCCAGGTAGGTCAGAGCGGCAGCGACGATTGGGTCCTTGACCGCTGGAACGAGATCTCTCGGGGGGCCGTCAGGCTGGGCCCCCTGGTCTTCGCGGCGGCCCACGGTTCGCCCGATTCGCTGAACGGAAGCCCCCCGCTCCGCTGCAAGCGCAACCAACCCAGCGCACGTCATCGAAGGCGTCGAACGTTCGCCGGGATGATATCCCCAGCCGCCACTGGGCTGATTCACGGATCTGCGGAAGTAGCGGTCGGCAGCAAGGATGGCCCGATCGACTTCGGCTCCGTGCCGACGGCATATCCAACACGCGAGCACGCCGAACTGGGCATTCGAGTTGTCTCCGGAAGCCCCCGATTCCGCCAGCGAATACGTCCAACTGCCATCGGCGCATTGCCCCCGTGCCAGGCGCAGTCCGAGCCCACGAATCAACTCCGAGTCCCGTCGTTCGCCGAGTTGATTGAGAAACATCACTGCCAGGGACACGTCGTAGGTGTGGTTTTCGGCCACCACGAGTCGCCGGATGACTTCCGCTGCGGCCACGATCACCGGACTGTCCGGCCTGTCGCCTGCCGCGAGCAAGGCGAGGCCGGACAGGGCCGTCTCTCCGACCTGATGGCCCTGGGCGTTCCACGACCCGTCCCGCTGTTGCCGCTGCCGCAGCCAGACAGCGCCTTTGTCGATCGCCGCACGCACCGCGACATCGGCAGCCGCCGCACGTGGCCCTGGGCCGAGTGCCGCCACCCAGAGACCGGCTGCGACAAGGAACGGATAGCGAACCAGGAATCTCGCATGCAGGCCGGACATCATTGAGCCTCCCCCGTTCCGCCAAAGTCCACCACCGACTCCCCCGGCCGAAGCGCGAGAGGCCGGTATTCGTACCCTGCCTCCACGATCGCAGCCTTGATCAGTTGGAACACATCGAACGAATCCTCGAAGACGATGAGCCCGACCACGAACTGCCCGGGCGGAAACGGCTGCAGTAGGCGGCGCAAATCGGCCCTGATCGAGGCTGGGTTGACCAGCAGCCCGGCTCCCGGCTTCGGCCTCGCAACCTGGTTGACACCCCCGCCCGCGGGCAGGGCGGCCACGACGAACTGGTCGGTGTTGGGACCGAGGCGTTCCCCGCCCCGCCAGGCGTGCATCATGAAGACTCTGTCAAATCTGATGTACAGACCTACTTCATCCTTCATCGATGGCCGTAGGCTGGGCAAGCTCACCGTTTGTTCGACCTCGGTAGCCCCCGGAGGCCGATCCAGTTGGATCGCTGCCTCGGCGAGTTCGGCCGCCTTTTCGTGCGCAGCGGCCAGTTGGTTCTCCGCGGCCGCCAACCGGTCCTCGACCGATTTTTTTGTCTCTGTCAGTGAGTCATACTGTTCTGTCGCCGTGGCCGCCTGCCGCTGGAGTTCTAAGGTGTTTTGAGCAGCCTCTGCCCGCTCCGCCAGAGCGGCAGAAGCCTCGGCGGCGGCGGCCGAGAGCTGCCCTAACACGTGCTCATCCGCGCTCGAGTCGCCCGGCTCAGGTGCCGAGGCGATCCGCTCCCGAAGGTTCCTCGCTTCGTCCTGCAGCGCCGCAACCCGCACCTCCAAGTCAGCTTGTTCCACGGCCGTCATGGGCTCTGCCCGCGTGGTCGATTCCTGGGCCGATCGGGAGCTCGTCCGCAGAAGCAAAGAGACCAGGATCGCGATGAACAATATGCCGCCAAAGGTGTTCGTGATCGTGTCGAGCAGAAGCTCGAGACTGCTGTCGCGATCGCTTGCCCGTCGTCCCATCAGTCCGCCTCCGGAGTATCGCCGGCACCCTTGGCCTCGCCAGTGCCATCCCTCACCACCTGATCCTCACCAATAAAGTCCACTCCGAAAGGAATGTCTTCGCCTCCGAGAAGTTCCCGAACGGCGTCCTCGCGATCCACGCCGGACGGGCGGACGAGGACCAGGGCATGGTCACTGGCGGGATCGAGCCCGGCCGCCCAGGCGGCGGCCTTCGACCCCTCCTCCAGGTCGCCCCCCAACTCCTGTCGGTTGTTCGTGCCCAACTTGACGACCGTGAGCCCGTCTTCCGAAACCTCGACGATCCAGGCCTGGCGATCGAAGTCCTGCGGCGCGTTGAAGACGAGCTCTGCCCCGGGCGACGGCTGCTCCACGAGTTCCTCTCGTCGCTTGGCAAGCCGATCCGTCTCCCGCTCGTTCTCCATGGCGAGACTCTTGGCGTCTGCCTCGACCCGGGCGGCTTGCTCCTCGATCGCCGCCACTTCCTCGCGAAGTTCTTCCGCATCCTCGAGCCGGGCCATCGCAGCGGCCGCCATGGCCCTGGCCCTGCCTTCGACCGCCTTTGCCGCCTCGGCATCCGCGACGGCCCGAGCCGCCTGATCCTTGACGATGCGCACGTCCCGCTCCAACTCGGCCCTCGTTCGCCGGGTGAGCGGCCGGGGTTCCTCCGTCGGGACAGCCGCCACCAGCGCGCCAACCAGGTTCTCGAGCGATGCGATTGTGGCAGCGAGCGCTGCCCGGCTGGTTGCCGGATCGGAGGCACCCGCCTCCTGTTTTCGCGTGATCAGTTCGAGCGTCAGGATCAGCACCAGCAGGATCATGATCGCCGTGACGGAGGTGATGATGTCCTGAAACGCGAACAGCGAGAATGCCGCCCGGGATCGATTGCGCCGCGACATGACCGCTCCCTTGGCATCAAGAATTTGCCATGAGACGGAGCCTTCCCACCACGTTCCTGATACCGAACTCCATCGCTGCGTCGAGGAACTCTTCTTCCTGCTTCTTGAGGACGGTCATCAACAACTGCAGAATCAACGCGGCCACGAGCGCCACCAGCGTGGTGTCGAAGGCCGTGGCAAGGCCCCCTGTGACGCCCTTCAGGGCCGTGGTGATCGCTCCGATGTCTCCTGCATCACCGAGCACGCCGCTGAACTGGCCGATGGCGCCGGAAAGCCCGAGTACCGTACCGATGAAGCCGAGCACCGGAATCGCCCACACAAAGCCCTGGATCAAGGCATAGCTGGTCTCCATCGCCGACTCGTCCTGGGCGGCCTGCGAGCGAAGGATGTCGTCGACATCGCCGACATGCCCAAGATTCCGGAAATTGGCCAGGGCCACCACGATTCTGTTGAACAGGACGAAGTGTCGGGGATCATCCACGCAGTCATGGATGTGGTCGAGCACCCGCCCGACGGTCGCGGTGGAGAGCACGAATCCTGGCTCGTTGGGGATCACCCGGACATCGAGTGACCGCCATTGAAAACGCAACTTCGACGACTTGATCGCCAGAATTGCCAGCGACCAGAAAAAAAGAAGCACGACGGCGTGTTGCGTCGGACCACGCTGATTGAACACCTCGGCAAAGTGCGTCTCGCGGATCCCTGGAATCTGGAGGATGCCGTAAAACGCGAGCGTCCCGATCACTCCCAGCAGGCCGGTGAGCAGATTGTTCACGCGCGTGTAACGACCCCCCGGAAACAGCAGCCTTTGCTCGATGTCGAAACGCGACCAATCCAAGGTCGGACGCGGCTTGTCGCCATCTGCCGGCGACTGGTGCAAGGGCGATGTCATCGTCCGGTCATCTTCCCTTCCACCTGGGGCAGCGTCAGCCGACCCTTCTCGTACAGATTGAGCGTGTCCATCAGCAACTTGAGGCGATCGGTGTTGGCGTTGACGTCGGGCATGATCTCGATCAGGGCGAGCCCCTTTTGTTCGGCCGCCTGCTGGACATCCTGCACGGCCTTGCGCAGCGACGGAACGCCGTCTTCGAACGCCACCCGAAACTCCGATGTCGACGCCGTCGCGGTCAGATGGCCGTCATACTTCTCGGCGAGGTCCCGTAACTTTGCCGCCGCGACCTTGAGCAGAAAGGTCTCCCGAATCGCAAACTGCTCATCCGACTCGTCCGCATCGGGGCGGAGGTTGCGGTAGGCGGCGATGGCCTCCGAAAGGTCTTTCCTGGCAAGTTCGATATCCGCCGCCCATCCGTCGATCTGCACCCGCCGCAGCGTCGCCATCCGGTACCGAATGGTGACCGAGCCCACGATGGCGGTGGCCGCCATCGTCACGGCGATCACGCCGAGCACCGTTCCCGCGGTCGCCAGCCCCCGGCGCGGATGCCGAAGGCCCATCACGCTCAGCGTCAAGCCAAGCACCGCCAGGATTCCCAGCGGGATCACGATGTTGAAGATCCAGAAAAATGACTGGGCGATCAGCAGCCATACCAGACAGGGGATCGCGAGCAGCACAACGGCGACCAGCGCACAGATGAAGCCACTCACGCCAAAGACGTTCGGTTCCTCCGACTTGGATTCGGCCGCCTTGTAGGCACGACGCTTGACGGCTTTCCTTCCTTGCCCGCGGCCCTCGCCAACCGCGACAGCATCGTCGAATCGCTGCGGCAGGTAGGCGGCGAGCGCGGGCACGTCGTTCACATGCACCCATGCATCCCCGAACGACTCATTCCAGACCCGGTCGTGGGCTGCCACGCGTCCGCTGCGAATCAAATCTCCCAGCCCTGCCTCGCTGACCGGCTCGTCCTGTTGCGCACCGCCCACCGTATAGTGCCATACGGGAGAAGCTGGCGGTTTGGGGTCTGCCGCCGCACTCTCGGGCTGTGCGACGGGGCGATCGTATTGGAAAAGCTCAGGGAAATCGAACGCGGGCTGCCACGAGGCCCCGCCGTCCGTCGAAACCTGGTGGGCGCGGCCCAACTCCGCCTGTCGAACGAGTTCCCGCATATGCTCGAGGCCGTAAGGCCCCAGCTGCATCATGCCCTTCTTGTAGTGGTAGGAGGTGCTCATGGAGTTCCATCCGAAGCCTGCTCACCGGTGCCCGCCGCCGAGACTCCAGCCGCCGGCGGATCCATCACATACAACGGCGTTCCAGACGGACCCGGCTTCTCTGCGGCTTGAAACCTCCCCTCAGCGTCAACGGTGCCGGCTGGCGAAAACTCCGTCCCGCTGCTGATCCACCAGACGTCCCCCGGCCTCGGCGACTCGCCCTTCCAGACGGCCACCACATCGCCGTTGGCATTGCGGCCCAGGCGGCCGACAAGCCTCGGGTTCTCAGGAGCCGGCCGCATCAACAACGCCTGTTCGCGAGCGATCGCGGCCTCGATGGCTGGAAGCCCGTCCCGGATGCCATCGAGCAAACGTGTCGCTTTCGGGGCCACGACCAGATATTCCGCCTGCCCAGGGGCCAGGAATGACCAGAATCCATCGGCGGCGATCCCCGACACATTTCCGTCACCGTCATCGAGCGCCGACAAGACCGGTCGGCCGGCCTCCCGTACAGGCCTGGAGAGGTCAGCCGCCGTCAGCAGGCACTTGCGAGCCGCCAGAACCCTGATCAGCGGATCGACCGCTTCGGCCGCCAGGATCTGCTTGACCGCAGTCACCACCCACCGGTCGAAGGCGAGCCCGCCTCTCGGAAATGCATTGGCTTCACAAAGTCCAAGAAGCTTCTCGGAGAGGCCCGACTGCGGTGAGGGCCGTGCCGTGACGACCGTGCTGCGGACGGTCTTGAGCGGCCACACGCCGTCTTTGCCTTTCGGGCCCACCACGGCCTCGAACTTCGTGGCTCCCTCTTTTGCCGTTGCCAAGCTGTAGTACTGGACCGGACCATCTTCGTCGGTGGTGACGACGAACTTCAGGTCGCCAAGCCAGGTGCCCGCAAACCATCCGTTCAACACGGTGCGCACCTCATCCAAGTCACGCTCGGCCAGTTGCCCGATCGCTGGCATCACATCACCCGCAAATCGGCGCGCCATCGGGAGACTCGTGACGTTCTCGGGGAGGGCCGCAAAGGCGGTTTTCACCTCGGCCGCCCGTGCCGGAGAGGCCCGATCAAGTTGCGGCAGCTTGGCGACAAACCGACGCCACTCATCGATGGCGGCCCACTGCGGGGCCCGTTCCGCCGCCCGGCCGTAATCCGAGGCCTCGACGAGTTCCTTGAAGGTTTTGCTGATCGACTCGAGCTCACCGCCGTAGGCTGCCCAGTCGCCAAGAGTCGAATCGAGCCGCGCCAACGCATTGTCGAATCGCTCCCGAGCGGTGAGCATCTCGTCCAGATTGGCGGCCTCCTTGGCCAGCGGCCCGTCAGTGGCGAGGATTCGCGCCTGGTCCGGTGACACGATGCGGAGTCCCGCGTATTCCTTGGACGAGTCGGGCGCGGCTTGCGCGTCTGCCTTGCCGCGGAGCGCAGCGATCCCCGCGGAGGCGGCGGCGAGAAGTTCCTTGGCGGCAGGTCGATCTGCCGCCAGGGTCGCTCGCGCTCGCTCGAGGTCCGCGTCCAGGGCCTTCGCTCGCTCCCTGACCTCGGCATCCGCCGCCCCCACAAACCGTCTCCTCAGGCGGTCGACGGCTCCGGCCGCACGGGTCACGTCGGCCCGCTCCTCGTCGGTT
>JBJTPO010000073.1:0-3562 GCA_046075145.1 Planctomycetota bacterium | reverse complement strand
ATCGCCCATCAATTTAGATCAGCTCACCTAACTTCAGGAATCACGCGCCCCGAGTCCGTCCTCGTCAGACCAACCGCCCCAGAGCCGCCAGGCCGGCAGGAAGCTGTCTGCCCCAGACTCGGCGATGGCCTGCTGCGGCGTCGTGCCCGCTTCGCCAAATGGCTTGAAGAAGATGATTTCTGCCCCGCCGTAGCAACCACCAGCCGGCGAGGCAGCAGCCCCCCCGGACCAGGCGGAAGATTCCTGGACCGCCGTGACCGGGGGGAGGTCGCGAAAATCCGCGCTCGCGGGCACGTGTCCGCCTTCGGCGCAGGCCAAGACTGCCCACCACATGGCAAGACCAAAACAAAAGCCGCCCTGCAGCCGCATTCGCCGCCCCCCTCGGCTCGTCCGGGAGGCCAAACAGCCACCCGACCCCCGACGTCCTAAAATCGACGAAATCCTCCGCCTGCGTTGACGGCAACTCAACGCAGACGGGCTGTAGCGTCTGCAGGGCTTGGGCAAAGAGGTCGCCGCGGCCACCGTCGATCGGGCTACCATTCAGCCCGCCAGGCCCATCCGATCCCGCCTCCGGCCTGCCGCTTGATGAAAAACTATCGCGTTGCGCAGCTCGACGAGATCCCCCCGGTCCCCTGCCCGTGTGGCTCCACGCGGCGGGCCGTCGTGGCCGACGACAATCCCGCGGCCACGATCCACATGGTGGACATCGCCCGCGAGGCCCGCACCCACTACCACAAGAAGCTCACCGAGATCTATCTCGTGCTCGAGGGGGAGGGTCAGATGAAGCTCGACGGTGAGATCGTGCCCGTAAGGCCGATGACGGCCATCTTCATCAAGCCGGGCTGCCGCCACCGGGCCGTCGGTAATCTGCGGATCGTCAACATTCCCGTGCCCGCCTTCGATCCACACGACGAGTGGTTCGACTGATCTGCCGGCCCGCCGCCGCCCCCCCGCATCGCGTCACCTTCCGGAGACTCTCTTCATGCCTTGCTGCTGTCGCCTTGTCGCATCGCTTCTGGTCGCGTCGGCCCTGACCGCCACGGCCCTGACCGCCACGGCCCGGGCCGACCAGTCGCCGAACACGCTCAGCGACGCCGAACAGCGGGCCGGCTGGAAACTGCTTTTCGACGGCACGAGCCCGGCCGCGTTCCGGAACTACCGCAAGGAAGGGATCGGCGGCGGCTGGCAGGTGCGCGACAGCGCGCTCGTGCGGGCGGCGAGGGGAGCGGGCGACATCGTCAGCCGTGACCAGTTCGGGGCCTTCGAACTCCAGCTCGAATACCGGATCGCCCCCGGCGGTAACAGCGGGCTCATGTTCCATGTCACCGAGGACGAGCCGCAGCCCTGGAAGACCGGCCCCGAGGTGCAGGTGCTCGACAACGTGGCCGGCAAGGATCCGCAGCGGGCCGGCTGGCTCTACCAGCTCTACGCGCCCACCGTGCCCGGCTGGGTGCGGCAACTCGAAGAGGCCGCGGGCCGCAAGCCGCCCGAGCACCTCGACGCCACGCGGCCGGCGGGCGAGTGGAACCATGTCTATCTGCGGGTCGCCCCCGGCGGCAGCGAGGTGGCCGTCAACGGCGTGGTCTACGAGCGGTTCAAGAAAGGCAGCAAGGACTGGGACGATCGGGTGGCCAAGAGCAAGTTCGCGGCCTTCCCCAAGTTCGGCAAGGCCGACCGTGGCCACATCTGCCTCCAGGACCACGGTGACGAGGTGGCCTTCCGGTCGATCAAGGTGCGGGAGCTGCCCGAGGATGCGAGTCCGATTCCGTTCGAGGACGGCACCGCGGCCGTCACGGCCGTGCCTGCGTTTCCGGACGCCACCTGGGAGGGCTGGTCGCCCGAGCCGGACGACGGCACGCCACCGGTCCCCCTACGGCCGCTGGTCGTCACCCACGCCGGTGACGGCTCCGGCCGGCGGTTCGTGCTCGACCAGTCGGGAATGATCCACGTCTTCAAGCCCGGCTCGGTCGCCGGCACGCTGTTCCTCGACCTGAGGCCCGGCACGGCGCCCTGGGGCAAATACAACGAGGAAGGCCTGCTCGGCCTCGCGTTCCATCCCAGGTTCAAGGACAACGGCGAGTTCTTCGTCACCTACAGCCTCAAGGGGGAGAAGCGGGTCGAGCACCTGGCCCGGTTCAAGGTGAAGCCGGACGATCCTGATCGCGCCGATCCGGCCAGCGAGCAGCTTGTGCTCGCCGTGGACCAGCCGTTCTGGAACCACAATGGCGGCTCGATCGCCTTCGGGCCCGACGGCTTCCTCTACTGGGCGCTGGGCGACGGCGGCAGCCGCGACGACCCGTTCGGCAACGGCCAGAAGCTCGACACGCTGCTGGGGAAGATTCTCCGCATCGATGTCGATCGACGCGACGAGGGCAACGGCTACGCGATCCCCGCCGACAACCCGTTCGTCGGTACGGCCAACGCCCGCGGCGAGATCTTCGCCCTCGGCTTCCGCAACCCCTGGCAGATCTCCTTCGACCCGGCCACCGGCAAGCTCTGGGCCGCCGACGTGGGCCAGGACCAGTGGGAGGAGGTCGATATCGTGACCAAGGGGGGCAACTATGGCTGGGGCGGCCGCGAAGGGACGCGGCCCTTCGGCAACCGCGAGGCCACCGCCGACGCGTTCGTCGATCCGGTCTGGGAATACGACCACCAGATCGGCAAGAGCATCACCGGCGGCTTCGTCTACCGCGGCACGGTGATCCCCGAACTCGTCGGCGCCTACCTCTACGGCGACTTTGTCTCCGGCCGGCTCTGGGCCCTCAAGCTCGACGACACCACAGGCAAGGCGACCAACGTGAAACTCCCCTGGAACGGGCTGCCGATCTTCGGCTTCGGGAGCGACGCCGACGGGGAGGCCTACGTGCTCACGAGTTCGCCGGCCGGCCAGGGTGTGTTCCGGCTGGCCCCGGCGACGAAGGCCGCCGCCCGCTGATGGGCGTGGTGAAAGTGCCGTGGTTTCGGCTACCCTGTGGGGCTTTCGCCAGCGATCCCGCCCCATGACCGAACTCGCCAAGCATTACGACCATCTGGCCGCCCAAGCCCGCTGCCGCACGCTCTGGGACTCCCTCCGGGCCTGGCATGCCGAGGCTCCGGCCCCCGGCATGCCGGCCGGCCGCGTGTTCTCGATCGTGATCCCGCCGCCGAACGTGACCGGGGCGCTCCACCTCGGCCACGCGCTCAACAACACGCTCCAGGACATCCTGGTGCGGGCCCGGCGGATGCAGGGCTACCGCACGCTCTGGATGCCGGGCACGGATCATGCCGGCATCGCCACCCAGGCGGTGGTCGAGCGGCGGCTTCTCGAGGAGGAGAAGCGATCCCGGCACGACCTTGGCCGCGAGGCCCTCGTGGCGAGGATCTGGGCCTGGAAGGAGCAGTATGAGAAGCGGATTCTCGGCCAGCTCCGCGACCTCGGGGCGTCGTGCGACTGGGACCGCACCCGGTTCACGCTCGACGAGCAGTGCGCGGCGGCCGTCCGAGAGGCCTTCTTGCGGCTCTTCAAGCGGGGCCTCGTCCGCCGCGGCAAACGGCTCGTCAACTGGGACACCTTCCTCCAGAC
>JBJTPO010000072.1:0-3559 GCA_046075145.1 Planctomycetota bacterium | reverse complement strand
CCAGAGCACCATGCGGACGGACGCGATTGTAGTCTTCCCTCCAAGCCTGTGTCACGGCTCGCGCTTCGTCGAGCGACACGAACCAATGCTGGTTCAAGCACTCGTCGCGAAGCCGGCCGTTGAACGATTCGATCACTGCGTTATCCGTGGGCTTTCCTGGCCTGCTGAAGTCGAGCTTCACGCCGTTGAAGTAGGCCCACAGATCCAAGCTCCTCGAGATGAACTCGGGCCCGTTATCGACGCGAATGCTTTGCGGCTTTCCACGCTCGGCAGTCACGTGCTCCAAGACCCGCACGACATCGTCCCCGGTCAGCCGCTGGCCTGCCTCAATGGCCAAGCTCTCACGACTATGGTTGTCGACTAGCGTCAGCAAGCGGAATCGCTGCCCGCCGACCAGCTGATCCGACATGAAGTCCATGCTCCATGTCTCGTTGGCACACTGGACCGGCATCCGAGCTTCACGGGCCTGGACGCTCTTCCGGCGACGCGGCTTTCGCCTGCGGATTCCCAGGCCTTCTTCGCAATACAGCCTGTAGACCAGCTTCTTGTTCACGATCCATCCCTCTCGGCGAAGAAGAACCCACAGCCGAACGTACCCGTAGTGCACCCGGCTGGCCGCCAAGTCTCGAAGTCGAACGCGAAGCTCGGCCCGCGGATCACGGGCAGCTCGTCGGGCGACGCCTGAAAGATTGCCCGGCCGTCGTGGCCCTGCACGAGCTCTCCCCAGTCGGTCGGCGGACCGCGGGCCGGCGACACGGGCGGCGGCTCAAGCGGTTCGCCGAGGTGTGTGAGGATCTTCCGGATCGGCCCTGGCTCGGTGATGAACGCGATGAGTCGGATGTCGCCACCACACCCCGGGCACTCCAGCGGAAACTCCTCCCCCACCCGAGCCATGAGTTTGGCCTTTGGCGTCGCGAGGTGTCGTGAGAGGGCGGTTTGTCGCATGAGTCGCAGCCGTGGCCGGTGGCATCTCCGTCCGCCGCATGTCCGCCGACCGCATGCCCATCAGTCGCGGCCTCTTGCCGCTTGCCGACATTCCCGATCGCGAGGGCAGTGACGGCGGACCTGAGCTTGTGATTCGGGGCGAACACCCCGTGATAGCGATGCCGGTGCTTCCGCGGCGGCGGCACGAGGGCAGCGAGCCGGTCGAGGACCTCAAATGGGGAAAGCTCGACGACGACGCTGGCGCCCGGCCGTGAAACTGCGACACCAGGGAGGTGAGCGAGTTGGTGCCGTTGATCGCGGCGACACCGAAGTTGGGGCCATACATGAACTGCGGCACGATCGGGTTGCCGGCCGAGTCTAGAATGTTCGCGATGGCCGTGCCGCCCGGCGTGGGATTCGCCTCACCCACGTACTCGATCTGGCTCGGTGTGCCCGAGTGCATCTGGATGCCGAGGGCGAGGCTGTAGATGTAGGCCGAGAAGTCGGTGCAGTCGATGCCGGGCATCGGCTGGCCGTAGGCGGCGGCGTAGGGATTGGGTGTCGTGCCCGTTATGGCGTGGGCGAGCTGCCACGACGATTGCGGGGCCGTGCCCGTGCTCACCGGGATCCATGGGAAGCCCGTGCCGGAGGTGACCTGGGCCGGATCGAACGTGGGCAGGTGAAGGTGTTGGTAGTGCGTGCCCGCCTGAAGGAGGACAGTCGCCGCGGCCAGGAGTCGCTGCTGCTTTCAGGTGGTTTCGTCAACGCCACCGGGCTTCGCGTTCATGGTGACGTTCAGCACCGGCTGCCCGCGGTCGCTTTGCAGGGCCGCCGCCGCGGCGGGCGAACCGAGCACGCTCGATGAGTAGAGCTGCGGATTCAGGGGGCCGTATGGATAGTTCGAGCCGGAGTACTGCGTGGGGAAATACCAATCCGCGGTGGTTGGGGACGAGTTGGCGTCGATCGCTGCCTGCCGGGTGGTGAAGTCGCTCGTCCACGTGGCGATCTAACCACCGATGCCGGAAACCGTGACGGCGATCGCGAGAAGCGTTGAGGCGGCAATGCGGCTGATCATCATACGGAGCCTCCTGAATCACGTGATGATCGTCAGCCCGGCGGTCACACGAGCACGATCGTCCGGCCCACGGCTCTCCCGCAACCGAGCTGGGGTCGCTGAGTGGCTCGTGCGTTGCGGTGCCCGTCTCGTGATCCCGCAAGGGTGGCCCGCAGACCGACTTTCCCCAAGACCTCGCTGGCAGGTAGTCGTCCATGCAGCCGCGCTCGTTCACACCGGATGCCCGTGCGACAGTGGGTAATCTCGGTGCCGAAGCGGCTGCGGGGGTTTCTCGCTGACCGCCCCGAGGCCGTCAGCGCCATCACGAAGATTTTTCTTGCCGAGATCGAGCGACTGCTCTGCGCTGCCGCAGGCGTGTCGGCGTGCGTGAACACGCCCATAACCGCCCGCCCGCGGCTCGGGGCCGTCTCCTTCCTGCACCGCTTCGGCTCGGCCCTCAACCGCCACGTGCATCTCCACGCCTGCGTCACCGACGGCGTCTTCATGCCGGCTGCAACTGGGACGGCGAACGACGCGCCGCCAGCCTTCCTGCCGGCCCGCCCGATCAACCCGGCCGACCTGGCCGCGGTCACCGAGAAGGTCCGCCGCCGCCTGATCCGCTGGTTCAGACGCACGCGCCTGCTCGACGCCGAGGCGGCTGCCGACATGCTCGGCTGGGAGAACAGCGGGTTTTCGGTAGACGCGAGTGTCCGGATCGCACTCATCGACCGCGACGTGCCGAGCTATTTTCGGAGCCTGGAGCACCTGCTGCGATACTGCGGCCGGCCACCCTTCGCGCTCGAACGGCTTTCTGTAACCCGCGACGCAAGCGGCCACGCATCCAAAGTCCGCTATGTGCTCCCCCGACACAAAGCCGCCGCCTGGGTCGGCCCGGGCCGCGGCCGAAAGGCCACCCGGCCGGGGGCAAGCGGCGTCATCAACCTCACGCCTTTTGGGTTTTTGGACCGGCTCGCCGACCTTGTGCCGCCGCCGCGGAGACACCGGCATCGGTATCACGGCGTGTTTGCGCCGAATCACCCGCTCAGGCCTGCCGTCACGGCGCTGGCCATCGGCAACATCGGCAAGCGGCAAGAGGCCGCGGCGAACGGGCATGCGGGTGATGGGCACGGCACCGGAGGCTGCTGCGACTCCAGTCACGCGACCCAAAAGCCACGCTCACATGACACCTCGCGGCTTGCCTGGGCCAAGCTCATGGCGCGGGTGGGGGAGGAGTTTCCGCTCGAGTGCCCGGGGTGTGGTGGCGACATCCGGCTGATCGCGTTCATCACCGAGCCGGGGCCGATCGGGAAGATCCTGGCACATCTCGGCGAACCGCTCGAACCACCGCCCGTCTCGCCAGCCCGTGGCCCGTCGACCGACTGGGGAGAACTAGTGCAGGGCCACGACGACCGGGCAATCTTTCAGGGACGGATAGACGAACTGCCCGACATCGACATCCACAGCCTCTAATACGGCTCACACTTGATCCGTGCGCAAAAAGAATCCTGCTGGCCCCATGGACGGTTGGGGTTGCCCACGCTTCGAGAGCCGGCGTATGCAGACACGCGAAGCAAGGATAGC
>JBJTPO010000071.1:0-2085 GCA_046075145.1 Planctomycetota bacterium | reverse complement strand
TGATGGCCTTCTGGCGCGACACCACCTTCCAGGCGCTCGCGGTCACCGCGTCGCTGCTGGTCGCCTGGCTGGCCGCCGGCGAGGCGGTGGCCACGCTCTCGGGGCCGGCGCGGGCCGCCGCCGTGTCGCCGGCCCGCGCGGCGCTCGCGGCCCTCACGCCCGCCGGTGGCGGCGGCACGCCCACCTTCCTCGCGGTCTGCGCGGGCATCGTGGCCGCCGCCTCCGGCACCGCGATCGCCGGCGTGCGGCGTTGGAACACGGCCAGCGAGCCGCGCCGCCCGGCGGCCAGCGCCGCCCGTGCATCGCGCCGCCGGGAAGTCTGGGCCAATCCGGTGCTCTGGCGTGAGGTTCGCACCCGGGCCCACGGCCGGGCGATGATCGTCGTGCGAATCGCCTGGCTCGCGCTCTTCGCCGCCGCCGTCCTCGGCGTGGTCGCCGCCAGCCGGGCCGACCGCCTCGACCGGCTCGCCGTGGCGGCCGCGATCGTGCCGCTCTGGCTCGCCAGCATCCTCGCGGTCGCGGCCCTGGCGGTGACGAGCGTGACGAGCGAGCGGGATCGGGGCACGCTCGACCTGCTGCTCGTCAGCGACCTGGAGCCGGCGGAGTTCGTCTGGGGCAAGCTCTGGGGCGTGATCGCGGCGGCCCGCGAGATCGTGGTGCTGCCGCTGGCGCTCTGCGTCGTGCTCGTGCCGGCCGGCGTCGCGACGCTCGAACAGGGCCTGTTCATGCTGGCCGGGCTGGCCGTGCTGCTGTTCTTCGGGGCGGTCCTCGGGGTCTACGCCGGCCTCTCCCATCCGGCCTCGCGACAGGCGATCGGCGTGACCCTGGGGATCGTGGCCTTCCTCTCGGTCGGCGTGGCCACGGCGATGCGGATCATGGTGGCCTTCGGAGGCAGCTTCGAGCTCCAGCTGGCGCCGTTCCTGGCGGCGATCGTCGGCGGCGCGGTGGGTCTGTACGCGGCCCTCGCCGCCCGCAATCCCTCGCCGGCCGTCGGCTGGACGGCCGCGCTCCTGCCGGCGCTGACCTTCGTGGCGATCACCGGCTTCCTCCAGGGAAACAGCCTGCAGGTGCTGCTGGTGGTCGTTACGGCCTATGGGTTTGCGACGCTCGCGCTGTTGATCCCCGCGATCACGGCCTTCGACATGCTCACGGGCCGCAGCGGCGAGTGACTCGCGCTCAGCGGCGCGCGTCCTGCGGCTGGCGGGCGATGACCGGACCCGTGCCCGACTCGAGCGCCGCCAGCCGGCGGGCGGCCTCGGCGGGCGGGTCGTCATAGGCCACCGCCCGCCGGTAGCTCTCGACGGCATCGGCCGGCCGCCCGAGCGCCTCCTGGGCCAGCCCCTCGAGCACGAGCACCTCGGCGGGCGTGTCGTTGGGGCCGTAGGTCTCGCCGAGGATCGCCAGGGTCGCGAGGGCCCGCTGCGGCCGGTCGAGACGCCGATAGGCCTCGGCGGTGTCCAGCAGGATCGCCCGATTCTCCGGCGCGAGCGCGAGCGCGCGATGGAAGTCGGCGAGCGCCGGCTCGGCCTGACCACGGGCCAGGGCCACGCGGCCGCTGAGGTGCCAGGCCTCCGCCGATCGCGGTGCGAGCCTGACCGCCTCCCGGGCCAGCCGCTCAGCCTCGTCGAACAGCCCCAGATCGAGATACATCCCGCCGCCGGTCACGCTCAGCGTCGGGTCCGACGGGGAGAGTTCGAGCGCCTGCTTGATCTGGCCGACCGCCTCCATCTTCAGCCCGCGTCGCCAGAGGACATCGGCGTAGTGCTTGCGGGCGTCGACGTCGCCGGGACACCGTGTGACCGCCTCCTCGAGCAACGACTCGGCGCGGACGAGATCGGCCCGGTCGGCCGCCGACAGCCCCTCGTTGCTCAGCCGGCGCGCGTCGGCCACCTCGGGGGGCACCGGCCCGCGGCGCTGGACCAGCCTGCACCCCGAACCGCACGACGCGACAAGGATCGCGACGCCGAGGGTCGGCACGACGAGGGAGGACGAGCGGGGCATCGCGGGCCGCGGGTCACGCGGGGCGCGGAGGATAGCGGCCGGCCGGCCCCACGCACAGGCCCGTCGGCGGGCCGCGGACTCCCC
>JBJTPO010000070.1:0-1873 GCA_046075145.1 Planctomycetota bacterium | reverse complement strand
CCTTGAGCCGGAGGAACTCTCCGCGCGTCAGCCGGGCGATGCCGGTCCAGCCGGTGGCGCCGATGATCGCCATGGTGTGCCAGATCGTCGGCTTCTCGAGGATGGCGATGATCGCCAGGATCAGCACGAGCGAGGGGATGCACATCACGATCTCGGTGGCGCGGCTGGTGACCGTGTCGACCCAGCCGCCGAAGTAGCCGCCGAGCGCGCCCACCACGATCCCGATCGCGCCGGCGATGCCCATCGAGACGAAGCCCACGAGCAGCGCCACGGTGGTGCCGTGCACCATCTTTGCGAACACGTCCACGCCGGCCTGGTCGGTGCCGAACAGGTTCCGCCGGCTGGGCCGGCCCTCGTCCTGGGCGGGGTTGGCCGGCAGTCCGGGCCACTCGTCGTCGCGCACACTGCGGTAGGGATCCTGGAACACGAGCGGCCAAATCGCCCAGCTCTCGGGATCCTTCTCCCGCAGGTTGCGGGGGTACTCGCCGCGAAACTTGTCGGTGGCGAACACCACCGGCTCCCAGGCCCGGTTGTAGTAGGCCAGGCAGGGGAAATGGATCCGCCCCTTGTAGCGGCAGACCACCGGCTTGGTGCCCGCGATCACGGGAGCCAGGGCGGCGATCGCCCCCAGCAGGCCCACGAACACAATCGCCGTGAGTGCCAGCGGCATCCGGCGGTATCGGCTCCACGCTTCGGCCCAGAAGCCGCGGGGCCGTGCAGGGGTCGGATCGGCGGCCGTCATTCCATGCTCACCCGCGGGTCCACCCAGGCATAGAGGAGGTCGGCGAGCAGCTGGCCGGCCAGCGTGAGCACGCTGAACAGCAGCGTCAGGCCCATGATCGTGGGATAGTCACGCTCCCGCAGGCTCTCGAAGAACAGCCGGCCCATGCCCGGCCAGGTGAAGATCTGCTCGACGATCACCGAGCCGCCGAGCAGGGCCGGCAGCGACAGGCCCAGCAGCGTGACCAGCGGGATCAGCGTGTTGCGGAAGGCGTGGTGCACGAGCACGCGGACCGGCCCCGCCCCCTTGGCCCGCGCCGTGCGGATGTAGTCCTGGCGGAGCACCTCCTGGAGGTTCGTGTTGATGAACCGCGAGTACCAGGCCAGGCTCACGTAGGTCATGCAGATCAGGGGCAGGATCGCGTGCCGGGCCACGTCGGCGAGCCAGGCGGTGGTGGAGGCCTGTGGGAGACCGCTGGTCATGCCGAACAGCGGCAGCTCCCAGGGCTTTCCCTCCGACCAGACCGAGAACACCAACTGCAAGGCCAGGGCCGCCACGAAGGTGGGCACGGAATAGAGCATGTAGAGCAGGAGGCTCACGCCCCGCTCGTCGGCCGAGCCGCTGCGGGCGGCGGCGTAGAGCCCCAGCGGGATCGAGAGCGCCCAGGTGATCAGGAGGCTGCCGGCCGAGAGTGCGAGCGTGGGCCCGATCCGCTCGCCGATCAATTGGGTGACTGGCGCCTTGCGGGAAATGCTCCTGCCGAGGTCGCCCCGCAGGACGTTGCCGAGCCAGATGAAGTAGGCCTCGTGCCAGGGCTTGTCGAGCCCGTAGGCGGCCTTCATCCGCTCGAGGTCGGCGGGATTGAGCCGGCGGCTGGGGTCGGTCTGGGCGACGGCCACGGTCAGCGGCGTGCCGGGGATCGAGCGGATCAGCCCGTAGACCACGAACGAGATCAGCGTCAGCGTCACCAGCCCCAGCGCCAGCCGACGCAGGAGGTGATGGATCATGGGGGGCACCGGTCGTGAGTGTCGCTCATCGTCGCGTGGGAGCTCGGGGTGGCCCATGCCATGTCGCCGGACGCTCCCTCCGCCCATCCTGGGCTCCGCTCGCTCCATGCCAGCTTCGCTTCGGCATCCTGCCTGCGCTCGCTGC
>JBJTPO010000069.1:0-7441 GCA_046075145.1 Planctomycetota bacterium | reverse complement strand
CCAGGGTTTGTGGCCGGCCTTGGTGATGATCCGCTCAAACTGCGTCCGCAGGTTGACGCCCTTTCGTGCCGCCAGGGGCACGATCGCCGTCTCCCCCGGCTCGGCCCGCGCAGATGCCTCCGCCAGGATCGCGCGGAGCTCTGGGCAGATCGGCACGACCCGGACGGCATGGTCTCCACCGTGGTGCTCGGTCTTGCAGGCCCGCACGGTCAGCCGGCCCTTCTCCCCGTTGACGTCATCCCACGTCAGCGGAGTGAGCTCTGAGGGGCTACGCAGCCCTGCCAGCCTGGCGAGGGCCACAACCAGTTTCCATTCGATGGATGGGCAGGCATCCAGCACTTCCCGGATCGTCTGCAAGGGGACGTAGCAGGCTCGGGCGGGGTTGGCCTGGGAACCGGGCCGGAGGTCGGCGTCTCCCCGGCTTCTCCCGTGCCTCAGCTACGTGCCACATCGAAGCGGAACTCGACAGCTCGCTTCTCCAGGACACCGAGGGCTTCCAGATCGTCGTCCAAAGGGCCTAATAGTCGTGCGAGAAGGCTGTCCAGGACCAGATCGCCCGGCTAACTAGTTAAGACTAGCACGACGCCAGCCAGCCCAATGCCCAGCCGCAGGAGGTCGTCGAGGTGCGCACCAGCCCGGCTATCCAAGGGGCCAGTGTGAACAGGCTCCCGGCGACCCAGTTCACGAATCAGCCCAGCCCCCGACGTGCCACGGCCTGGCAGGTCAAAGCCATCAAGGCCATCGCCGCGCGCCGGAAGATCGACCTCGTGGGCCTGCTGCGAGAGCGCTTCGGCCTGACCACGGCGGACGAACTCGGCATCAGGCAGGCAAGCAACCTCATCGACGAACTGAAGGGCGACGAGCCGACCACCAGCCCGGCAAACGGCCACACGAACGGCAACGGGGCCTACGCCGCGGCTGGAGGTGTTCGATGATTGCCGGAGTAGGAGAAGCCCTGCTGCCGGTGCTCATGCCCGCCAGCACCAACCCCGCCAACGAGGTCGTCAAGAAACTCACCGGGCGGGACTACGTGAGTTGGTCGGCGCTCTCCACGTTCCGGACCTGTCCGCTGAAGTACAAGTTCCGGTACATCGACGGCCTGCCCGAGGAATCTGTCTCGGCGGCCCTCGTCTTCGGCACCGGGATTCATTCGGCCGTCGAGCAGCACTACCAAGCCCTGCTATCCGGCGATCCCCAGCCCGACCTCGATGCCCTGCTGTTCGCTTATCGCTCCGCATGGCTGCCGCACGAGCCTGACGCGATCCAGTTCGGCAGCACGGAATCTCGGGCTTCGCTGGATGCGCTGGCCGTGCGGATGCTCACGGCGTTCCTGAGTAGCCCTGCGGCGAGCGTTCAGGGGCGGGTACTGGGCGTCGAGGAGGAGATTCGCGGCATGCTGGTCGAGGGCGTGCCGGACTTGTATGGCCGCGTGGACTTGCTCACGGAAGACTCGGATTCGCTGGTCATCACGGACATCAAGACCAGCCGCAGGAAATGGAGTCAGGAGCAGGTCGAGGATTCAGGCGAGCAGTTGTTGCTGTACTCGCACCTCGCCAGCGAAATCAGCCCCGGGAAGAAGATCGCGACCCGGTTACTGGTCCTGACGAAGACCAAGGAGCCGCTCATCGAGGAGCATGTCCGCGAGGTAGCGCCAGCCGCTGTGAAACGCACGCTTGCAGGCGTGGAACGGGTCTGGCGGGCGATCGAGTCGGGGGTCTTCTATCCGGCCCCTTCTGTCATGTCCGGCTCGTCATGCGGTTATCGGGCTGCGTGTCGGGCGTGGATGGGCTAAGAAAATGGCGGCTGGGGTTGAAATACACCTCAGCCGCTTTTTCTTAGGTGTCAACGCAACAGCCTCTCTTTTGGCTGCTACCCCACCAGCCTGCGGTAACTCACGAGCACCCAGCCCGTGAAAGCAGTTGGAACAGCCCACAAAAGTAGCGGCCATTTTTCCGATGGTCGTTCCTGCATGAATTGGAAGAGTTCCGGCAAGGCTGTGGCTAACAACACGAGAATCGCCACTAAGGTGATCTCGACAATCCGGAGGCCACTGTTCGCAATACGCTGAAAGAAAACCCCTGCTGCTAACCACACGGCACCAATCAGTACCATGGCACCCCTGTAGGCGGTCCACCGTGTTAACGCCATGTCTTTTTCTAATTCAGACCAACGAAGTACAAGCCGAACAAGTGACAGCGCGTTAAATGCACCGACAAGAAGACCACACAACACCAACAACTGTCTCATTGATCTCTGGGACAAAAAGAAAGGTGATTCCGAGGACGCCCCGGTGAGCGGGGACTCGGCATACGGCCTGCTCGCAGCCTCGACGACTTGCTGGCCGTCGGCATTCACTTCTGCCAGTTCGCTTTTTGATGGCTGAGAAGATGACATTTTGCAGCCCTGCTAGGTCAACAAGCCGTGGCCCTACGCCAATACGGCTGGTGTTTCCCGCTACTTTGGCTTGGTTACTTGACCTTCGCTTCGACCGGCCTTGGCTCGGTCGTGATGAGATAGAGTTTCCATTTTCCGTTTTCTTTCCTGAACGTCTGCGTGTATTCACAGCATTCCCACTTCGGCAGCAGGCCGGAGTTATCCCGGAAGAAGACCTCGCGGGGAGCGCCCTTGGTCCGGTCTTCGGCGTCCGCCGGGAGCGTGATCTGGACGACCCGGGCGGCGGCATGCGGCGGGCGAAGTTCCAAGATCTCGAAGTCGGCCAGCCCCATGTAGACGTCGGTGGCCGCAAATAACGTTTCCGCCTGCTGCTTGAACTCGGCCTGATCCGGGGACTGCCGCGAAATAGTTGCCATCAGGGCCGGGACGTCTTCTTTGTTGCAGGCGTCGAAGTTGGCCAACACGGCTTGGCGGATGTTTTCGGCCTCGCGCTGCAGCCCCGGCGGAATCATGGCCATGGCTTGGGCGAGGAGCCAGAGGCCGGCCAACCCGAGGGCCGCAAACACGCCCAGCAAGACCAGCCGCCGGGTGCTCGTGCGGCGCGGCTGCTGCGAGGGCTGGTGTCTGGCTAGTTCGGGTGCCACCAGCCCAAAGATCCTTCCCCAGCGTGAAAACCAGCCCGCCCCGCCTGTAGCCAGTTTCAGGGCGTGGACTTCTTCGCCGTCGAGGAACCGCTGAATATCTGCCGCGAGGTCGCCGGCGGTGCTGTATCTGGCCCGCCGGTCTTTCCGCAGGCACCTGAGCGTGATCGCGTCGACGCTCCGGGGGATCTCCAAGCCGGGATTGGGCTGCGGCTGGCCGGAGGAAGTATTTCCAGTGGGGTTCTTGGCAGAGTTTCCAGATGTGGCCCCGTGGGATTTACGGCCCGCCGACCACAGCGGCTCCGGGGGCTGCTCGCAGATGATGCGGGCGACCTCGTGGATGCCCTTCTTTCGTATCTGGTAGGGCGGGCAGCCGGCGAGCATTTCGTAGAGCACCACCCCGAGCGAATAGACATCAACTCGCTCGTCGAGGTCGTTGGGGTTCTCGCCGAACTGCTCCGGACTCATGTACTGGAGGGTGCCGATCATCTGGCCCGTGTCTGTCTTGAGTTGTGTGATCTGAAGGTCTGAGTCTGTGCTCCGGGCGACGCCGAAATCTATGACTTTGGGGCTGCCGCTTGAGTCGATGAGGATATTCCCGGGCTTGAGGTCCCGGTGAACGATCCCGCGGTCGTGGCCATGCGAGACAGCGCCGCAGACCTGCTTAAAGAGCCTGAGCCGGTCGGCCAGCGGCAACTTATGCTCGTGAACGTAGTTCGTGATTGGCTTCGCGTTGGCGATAAACTCCATCACGTAGAAGGGGACATCGCCCGAGTCGCTGGTGTAAGTCCCGACCACGTAGATCTGGGCGATGCCGGCATGCTGGAGCCGGGCCAGAAACTCAGCCTCGCGCTCGAACCGGCGAAGGGTTTTCTCAGACGTGATTCCCTGCCGGATGACTTTGACCGCGACAGTTCTATCGGGCTTTTCTTGGCGGGCTTCGTAGACCCGGCCCATGCCGCCTTCGCCAATGAGCCTCAGAATCTTGAAGCCGCCGAGGTCTAAACCCAGAAGCGGGTCTACAAGTTGGATCTTGGCCCGCGGAGCAGGAGATAGCCCGAAGTCATCCGTGGCGTCGGGAAACGGGCTGCGGGTTTGGACACGCGGGTTGGGGTTAGGATTGGCCTCAGGCTGGTCGGGCGTGGACTCAGGGGTGCCAGTGTCGCCGGGGGTATTGCCGGTCATGGTCGGGCCGCGTGTGTGCGTGGGGCTAGGAGACTGAAGGCGTGCCGGCGTCATGGAAATGCAACCAAGCCTGACTTGGCGACCTGCGGCGACGGGTGCTCGGGCACGCGGTGAGTTCATGACGGGAGAGGTGCCCCGCTGTCGGAGCCTGCCCCACTAGCCGCGGGGCAGTGTACGCCGTGAGGGCAGGGTCCAGAAACATGCCGGGCTGGGTTTCCAATAGACGTAAATACCCGTTCAATTCACCAGACAACTTTGCAGGTTTTTCGCGAGCCACATGGCTAAACCAAGGGCTGCAAGCGCCGCCAGCCCGGTCGTGACGAGCCGCGCCCAGAGCCGGCCGGACACTGCCCTCATGGGTTGGTCTTGGGGCTGCTCGCTCACGCTGGCATGTATGGGCAGGCTGGCATCTGGGAGCGCCGTAGGCACGACCGGCCAGACCCGTACGCTCTTGGGCCGCGGCGGGAAATCACTACGGCGTGATCCCGAATGCGACCCCGGCTGCGACGAGGAACTGGTCGTGCCCGATGAAGTGGTCATGGGGGGACTTTCTTTGGTTGGACTGTGCGGGTGTGCCGTTGCGATTGACGTCAAAGACGCGAGCGGCGGCAGAGCGAAGTTGGCAACTCCCCGTCAACATTGAGGTATGCAGGGTTGGTGGATGCTGCCTGACCTTGGCGCATTCGCGAGCAGCATGGTGCGAGCGTTCTTTCACTCACTCGGCTCACTTTCGACGGTCACCGGCAGATAGCCTTCGCATTCGATCTTGTACATCACGTGCGGGAAAAGGATGAGGTCGAAATTGAATCCTAGACCTCCGACCTCCCGAATCTCTCCGGGATCGATGCGGGGGATCACAGTTCGTTGTGGTGGCCAACCTTCGAGTTCAAAGGACACGGCAACGTCGATCAGGGGCACGGAACCCCGATTTCGTATCTGAAGAACCTGCCCCATGTTGGGCAGAAATGAGGGCCGCATGCCAACCTGAACAGGCACTTGGAACTTGCGGATGATTGGCCGCACGATGTCGGTAATGCCGGGGCCGCCACCGGGTTGACGTGCTTGGTTGGATCCCGGTTCGTGGGTAGCCACTGCTATCCAAACGAATACAGCAATGACGACGAGAACGAACAGGCAGCCGGATCCCACTCCGCTGTTCGGACGGCTTGAGCGCTGGCCTGTCTTCGCACTGGATGAAAGGTTTTTGGCGACCAACTCGGCGACCGGGGTCTTGGTCTTCTTCTGGACCCGAGCACACCGGCTGCAGACCCTAAAGTCATCGATGATGTGCGGGAACCAACTACGTTTTCCACAGACTTCGCAGGGCAACTTGAGCATGTGGATGAACGCTTCGCTGGTGCGGCAGAGGACGAGACGGTTGAACGCGATGCAGGCGGGCCGGGAACAAGCGGCCCATAAAAGCCGGCTCCATCTGGCCCTACTGATATCTGGCGAGAGCGACCCCTCCCACCTGCCAAAAGATGTTTTTTCGCGGGATTCATGTCGTGCCCAGCCGCCGCTGGAGCACGTGAGCCGGCGATAGACTAGCCCCGGAAACTTCGCTGCTGCCAGATTTAACCTGTCTTCACCCCGGCCCGCCCGCTACCCCGGCGCAATCTCCGGCATGGACCCAGCCCCCGACCAACTCTTTGACGACCAGATCGCCGGCTGGCTCCGTGACCTCGCGAGCGGGGACGATTCAGCCCGGGGCAAAATCCTCGAGACCTGCGACAGCCGGCTGCGGGAACTTGCCCACAGGCTCTTGGGCAAGTTTGCGAACGTGCGCCGCTGGGACAACACCGATGACGTCGCCCAGAACGCGGCCCTGAGGCTTTATCGGGCACTGGCCGAGACTATTCCAGATTCACCACGTGGCTTGATGGGCCTGATGGCGGTCCAGATTCAGCGGGAACTCATAGACCTAGCCAGAAAACACTCCGGGCCGATGAGTTACGCGGCGAACCACGGCACGAACGTTCGGCCGGGCACGAGCGGCGACGAGGTATTTCTGGTCGATGAAGCCCCCGAAATCTCCCCTGACGACGAGGTCCTGCCCGTGGACCGCTGGGAGAGTTTTCACGAGGCCGTCGAGAGCCTGCCCGAGGAGCACCGAGAAGTTTTCAGGCTGGTCTGGTATCTGGGTGTCGATCAGGAAACAGCCGCGCGGTCGCTGGGCGTGTCGCTGCGAACAGTCGCCCGACGGTGGCAGGAAGCCCGGGCTATGGTCAAGGCCCGCCTCGACGGCGATAGTCTGAGAGAGACTCGCACCTGATGGTTTCGGCCCACGAGACCCTGCCATCGGCTAAACCACGTTCCGAATGAAGGAGAAGCCATATGCGGTATTTCAAGGTCCGACTCACTGAGGCGGTCGACGTTGTGGTGCCCGATGACGTAGATCCCGCAACACTCATGGGCAAGCGAAAACTGGTTCAAGCAGCATTAGAAAAGTTTTCCAGTTGCCTTGCCAAGTATGAGTACCCAGAAATCATGACCGAAGAAGACTTTCCCTATTCAGGAGAATGCGTGGTGTGCGGACTGCCTTTATCAAGCCTCCGGCTAGATGCCTGCCGAGACATGGGCATAGATCCGTTGTGTCTCACCTGCTCACCGCTAGGCAAATAAGGCCATAAGCCCTCAGTGCGGCGACCTATCGCAGCAGTGAGTAGGCCGCCGGGAAATGAACTGCGGCCGGGGCTGGCATCGGGACTGGGATGTGAGATGAAAAAGAAACCCAAGAAAAAACGCCGCCGGGAAGTCCGCAGGTCGCCACACGCTGAGGCGACCTATATCTGCGACTCGTGCGGCGAAGAGATCGTGGTGCCCGTGGATATCTCAGCCGGGGCGCACCAAGACTATGTCGAAGACTGCCCGGTCTGCTGCCACCCGATGACCCTGCACGTGGATATAGACCCGGACGGCGAAGCCCATGTAGAGGGCGAGCACGAGTAGCGGTCTGGCGGCTATTTAAGCCCCGGCAACCCGATAGCCAGCCGGTGTTTATTTACGACCACCAAAGCAGCCGGGGCTTTCTTGAATAGCCCGATGAGTTGGCTGGTCGAGACGCCGAGCAGTTCAGCCGCTGGGGCTATTTGCCAGCCTGTTCCCTGCAGCCGGTCGAGGGCTTCTGCCAGTAGGGCCGGGTAGTCGTCATGGCTCGCTGAAATCACGAGTTTCTGGCCATGAGTCCGGGACAGCCAGAGTTCAGACGGCCCCAAGAAACT
>JBJTPO010000068.1:0-3551 GCA_046075145.1 Planctomycetota bacterium | reverse complement strand
TCGCCGAGCCACTGGCCCGGGTCGCCGGCACGCTGAAGTTCACCGCGAAGCCCGGCGCGAAGCCGGTCACGTCGCGGTTCACAAGCCTTCGGGTCCGCGAGGGGCAGACGTGGCGGCTGGCCGAGTCGCTCGTGGTGCCTGAGCATGCGGCGGCGCTCGACGATCTCGACTGGCTCGTGGGCACCTGGGCCACTGCGGCGGGCGGGGCCACTGCGGCGGGCCAACCAGCGATCGAGGCCGTGTACGAGAAGCAACTCGGCGGCTACTGTCTGGTGGGCCGCAGCCGGATCAAGCCGGCCGAGGGGCCCGCGATCGAGGCGATCGAGATCATCCATGCCGACCGCGGCAGCGGACTGATCCGCACGATGGTGTGTGATTCGACGGGCGCCGTAGGCGAGGGCGTGGTCACGTTCGACGGCACCACGCTCGAGAAGAGCATGGTCGGTACGCCGTCGGATCGCGTGCCGGGCGGCGTGGCCCGCTGGACGCAGGTGATCGCCCCGGCCGGCGAGGGCCGCTATACGATGCATTCGATCGAGCGGAGCATCGACGGCGTGGCGATGCCCGACGGCGCGCCCGTGCACCTGCGCAAGGTCCGCTGAGCCCTTTCGGCCGCTCCAATCCGGTTTCGATTCCCGCTTCGGAGGTTCCGCCCATGCTCTCAGCTTGCCAGCCTTCGCATCGTCGTGCCCCTTTGGCGGCGGCCGGTCTCGTGCTGGCGATGCTCGTCCTCGGCGCCGTTCCCGCCTGGTCGCACGGCGGCGGCGGCGGTGGGGGCCGCGGTGGCTTCGGCGGCGGTTACGGCGGCGGCATGCGGGGCGGGATGCCCGGCGGCTTCGGCGGCGGGGGCATGTCGATGCCCCGTGACATGGGGGGCGGCCGCGACTTCGGCGGTGGATTCGACGGCCGCGGCCTTGACGGAGGAGGGCGTCTCGACGGCGGTCGGGAACTCGCTGGCGGCGACCGCGGACTCGACACCGCGGGCCGTGGGCTCGACGGCCGCGATCTCGGTGACGGGGCCGTGGGCCGCGGCTTCGATGGTGCGGGCCGCGACCTCGGGGCTGGCCACTTCGCCGGGGCTGGCGAGATGTCGCGAGCCGACTTCCAACGGATCGCCAACCGCGGCCTGCCGGGCGTGGGGGTCGGTGGCGCGGCGGTGCGGCCCTACTCGAGCGCCGCGCTCATCAACAGGGGCACGATGATCCGCAACAACTTCTACGGCGGCGGCTGGTACGGCGGCCGCGGCTGGTATGGCGACCACTTCAACGCCTGGTGGCCGGGCGGCTGGTGGGGCGGCTTCGGCTGGGGCATGGTGGCGGGGCTCGCCTGGGGCGATCTGGCCGGCTGGGGCGGCTACGGGGCCGCCCCGGTCGCCTACAACTATGGCACCTCGGTCTGCTACCAGAACGACGGCGTCTACGTGCAGGGGGAGCGGGTCGGCTCGGCCGAGGAGTATGCCCAGCAGGCCTCCGACCTCGCCGGCCAGGGCCTGGCGGCCACGCCGCCCGACGACGACCAGTGGCGGCCGCTCGGCGTGTACGCGCTGGCCCGGGCCCAGGAAACCACGCCCAGCACCTTCATGAGCCTGGCGATCGACAAGGGCGGGCTCCTGCGGGGCACCTATTACGATGCGGTCTCCGACACGACCACCAACATGGCGGGCAAGGTCGACAAGAAGACGCAGAAGGCCGCCTGGACAATCGGTGACAAGAAGACGCCCGTCTACGAGGCGGGCCTTTCGAATCTCACCAAGCAGCAGACCACGATCCTCGTGCACCGCGACGGCGGCAAGGTGGAGCAGATGCTGCTCGTGCGCGTGGACGACAAGGCGGGCGGGGCCGCGGCCGCCGCCAAGCAGCCCGCCGCCGCGCCTGCTCCGGCGGCGCCGTGATCCCGCGCGCGTCAGCTCGGGGCGTGGTCGTCGCGAGCGTGATGCTCGCGGGATGCGGGGGGGCGCCGACCGTGGTCGCTCCGCCACGCGCGGCGGGTTCTGCCGTGGCCGCGACCGCCGGCGAGTTCGCCGCCGGCCAGTGGGTCGATCTCACGCATTCCTTTGACGCCACGACGATCTACTGGCCCACGGAGAAGGGATTTCAGTTCGAGCGGGGCAACAACGGGCCGACGCCGAAGGGCTACTACTACGCGGCCAACCGGTTCACGACCGCGGAGCATGGGGGCACCCACCTCGATGCCCCTCGGCATTTTGCCGAGGGGCGGCATACCGCCGACCAGGTTGAGCCTGAGCGGCTCGTGGGCGAGGCGGCGGTGATCGACATCACGGCCAAGTGTGCGGCCGATCCGGTCTACGAGGTCACCGCCGACGACCTCGTGGCCTGGGAGAGGCGGCATGGACGGCAACTCGTGGACGTGATCGTGCTCCTGCGGACCGGCTGGGCGAGCCGCTGGGGCGACCGGGAGGCCTATCTGGGCACGGCGGCTACAGGCCCGGATGCCGTAGTGCAACTCAGGTTTCCCGGACTTGCCCCCGAGGCGGCGAAGTGGCTGGTGGAGCATCGCCGCGTGAAGGCCGTGGGGATCGACACGGCGAGCATCGACCCCGGCCCATCGACGCTGTTCGGCTCCCACGTCGCCCTCTGCTCGGGCGACGTTCCGATCTTCGAGAACGTGGGCGACCTGGGATCGCTTCCTGAGACCGGCGCCTTCATCGCGGCGCTGCCGATGAAGATCGCCGGCGGCTCCGGCGGCCCGTTGCGGATCCTCGCCCGGCTACCGGATTGACCCGCGGCGGCGCGGGGGCGAGAAAACGGTGCCTGGCACCGAACCTGGCGAAGCCGGGCAGATTGGCGATCCTGCGAGCGCGGTCTGCCTGGCCGACGCATGGTTGACTGCAGCCCCAGGTGGGCCGTGGTGACGCTCGCCCATTCGTCGGCTCCGTCGTCAGCCGAATCTCGCGAGAGAGCCAGTCCAGGTCGCTCGCCCCGGCTGCGGCGAGCATGGAGTCGCGGTCGTAGGTCTTCGAGTCGGAGGAGGCGACGGTCGTCATGTGCGGCCGGAACCAAGGCTGCGGCAGCCTCCCAGCCGGCAGGAGGTCGGGCGCCGCCCCGGCGAGCCAGACCCCACGTCAGCCCGCCGAACTGCTTCGGCCCGCAGAACGAGAGCCGCTCGTTGATACGAGAGGGGAGCGGATGCTACCTTCGGGAGATTTGTTTGTTCGGCCCCGTGAACCACCCATGCCCCGCCGCGACGACCTCCACACGATCCTCCTCATCGGCTCCGGCCCGATCGTCATCGGGCAGGCCTGCGAGTTCGACTATTCCGGCACCCAGGCCTGCAAGGCCCTCCGTGAGGACGGATACCGGGTGGTGCTCGTCAACTCGAATCCGGCCACGATCATGACCGATCCAGGCACGGCCGACCGGACCTACATCGAGCCCCTGACCGTGGAGATGCTCGAGAAGGTGGTCGAGGCCGAGAAGCCCGACGCCGTGCTCCCCACGCTCGGCGGCCAGACGGGGCTGAACCTGGCCATGGATCTCGCGCGGCGCGGCATCCTCGCGAAGCACGGCGTGGAGATGATCGGCGCGAAGGCC
>JBJTPO010000067.1:0-1929 GCA_046075145.1 Planctomycetota bacterium | reverse complement strand
TGGTGAGCGTGTCGGGCAGCGTGAACTCGATCGTCACGATGCCGTCGGCGCCGCTCGACAGCGTGGGCAGGAAGAACGCCGTCTCGACGAGGTTCTTCCGGGGTGGCGGAGCGGTGGCCTGTGCCGCCGGCTTTCCGCCGGCCTCGCCCTCGCCCCCCTTGTCGTCCCCCTGCCGAAGTTGCTTTTCCATCCGGGCGTCAGCCCTGTTCGCGGCCTTCCCTGCATCGGAGTTGGCAGCAAACGCCACCCCAGCTGGCTGCGCATCGGCCATCATCGCGGCCTCGGCGGCCATCGGGACGGCCCCGCGGGCCATCATCAACCTGCCCCCGCCCCCGCCCATGGCGAAGCCCCAAGCCCCCTGCGGCGTGCCGAACGGATCCCGCAACACGCGGAACGACATCTCGGGCACCTCGCGATACGGCTGGACGAAGCTGCCGCGGATCTGATGGAACCATTCAGGCCCGTTCGTGAACGCGAGATTCAGCCAGCTGCCTTCCCGCCGAAACAGCCCCATCAGCCCGTCCGCCGGCCAGGCGTGGGCTGCGAGCGCGTCGAGCGACTGGTCGTAGAGGAGCGCGAGCATCTCCGCGGCCTGTGGTGCGGCCGGCCCCGACACGGGATCCGCCACGTTCGTGATCTTTGCCCGCCACACCTCCTTGGCCCCCGGCTCGGTCCGCAGCGTGAACCGCTCCAACTCGATCGCGAGCTGCTTGTCGGTCCAGGGCACGTCCACAGTCTGACTCTGCACGTGCAGCCGCCCGTCGCGCACGAGCCAAGCCCGCACGGTGAAGCCACCGCGGTTGGCCGCGGCCGCCTCGAAGGAAACCGGCCACTGCGTGCGGCCCGGCTCCGTCCAGAACCGCTCGAGCACATTTCCTGACTGCGAGATCTCCACGAGCGCCCGCCCGGTGTCGTAGCCCGTGCCGACGACCGCCTGAAACTCGCTCCCAGTCTCGACCGATGTCGAGGCGGCCTTCATGACGAAGGGCCGCTTCACGCCATAGTGCGCGGCTTCCGGATCGACGACCTCGACGAGCGTGGTCGCCTTCACCGCCGGCACATCACCCGCGGCCGGGATTTCGAACGTGGCCCGGTAGATGCCCGCCGGCAGGTTGGCCGTAGCGATTTTTTTGCCTGTCGCCTTCTCGGTGGCCACGGCCTCCTCGAAGACCATCTCACCCGCCGCCCATGTCTCGGGGTCGGCCGGATTCGGCGCCGCCGGCTCGGGCGCCGGCCGCCCAGCCCCGCCGCGATGCCTCCTGGGCATGGGCCGGCCACCCTGGAGATCACCGCGAGCCACTTCGGCCGGCTGCACGAGCCGCCGCACCGTGAGCTTGCCCGCCGCGGCCCGCGGCTCGCCATCGAGCGTGGTCGTGGCCACCGTGATCAGCACCGCCGCCGGCTCGCCCGCCTTCACCGCCTGCCAGTCGGCCACGCTCAGGCCCGCTTCGATCTCCGTGTAGCCGACGTTGACGCTCCGCTCGTCGCTCCGCGTCTCGCCGCCGGGGTCGGTGACGTCGGCCACCACCCGATAGCTGAACACCGGCAGCGACTCCTTCGGCACCGACCGGTCGGGCCGGGCCGGGAAGGCGACCGTGAACGAGCCCGTGGCGTCGGTCCTGGCCGTGCCGCGGGCGATCCGCTGGGCTCCGCCGTCGAACGGGAGCCACGGGAAGAAGCAGCGGCACCAGATCGGAAACCGCACCGTCCGCTCGACCCGCCAGCGCACGGTGGCATCGGCCACGGGCAGGCCGGTGTAGGTTTCGGCCTTGCCGGTGAGCGAAGCCTCGCCGCCGAGCGGCACGCTCTTGTCAGGCGCGGCGAGCTTCACCTGAAACTTCGGCCGCTTGTATTCCTCGACGCGCACGCCCGTAGCCCCGCCCACGCCTTGGCCCCGCGCCTGGATCGACCACTGCCCCGGCAGGCAGC
>JBJTPO010000066.1:0-2230 GCA_046075145.1 Planctomycetota bacterium | reverse complement strand
GCCCCCGGCGGGACGAAGATCACCATCCCCTGCCGGGCCCGCGTGAGCACGTTGGCGCCGGGCGCACCAAAGGCGGGCTCGAGCGAGGCGATAGGCAGGGCGGCATCCATGGGAAGCAGGATACCGATCCGAGGGACAACCCTGGTCCGCCGCGGGGCCTTGACGCGGTACGGTACGCCTGTACACTCTTTGCCAGGCCTGCCGCTCCGCCGTCAAAAACAACCGTGCCAAGCGTCTATCTCGAAACCACGATTCCGTCGTACCTGGTCGCCCGCCCGTCGCCGGACGGCGAACTTGCCGCCAAACAGGCGATCACCAGGGCCTGGTGGGAAAACCATCGCCACAGCTACGAACTGGTGACGTCTACCAGCGTTTTGGACGAGGCCCGGAACGGCGATCCAAACCAACGAGATCTGCGGCTGGCGAGCCTCGTGGGCGTTCATGTGTTGATGTTGAGCCCAGAGGTAGAATTCATCGGCGCGGAATTGCTGAGAAAGGGCTGGGTTCCGCCGGGAGCGAATCTGGATGCGTTCCACGTCGCTTTTGCCTCGGCATACCAAGTAAACTTTCTGTTGACCTGGAACTGCAGCCATCTCGCGAACCCAACCAGCCGGCGTCCCATCGAACGCTGGTTGCGAAACTTGGATAAGCACATACCCGTCATCTGCACTCCGACAGACCTAATGGAGTACGACCATGACCACTAGGCCCGCCACCGACGAAAATGAAGACCCGATCGTTGCGGAGGTGCATGAGATCCGTCGCCGGCTCCTCGAACAGTACGGCGGCGTCGAGGGCTATCTGCGTCACATCCGTGAACTGGATGCAGAGAGGCTGCAGCATGAACGTGAAGAAGCCGAGCGGCGCGAGGCGGCTGAGCTCGGCAAGTCGGCCTAAACCTGCGGCAGTCCCAGGTCGGTGAGGTACTCGCTCACCCCCTCATAGAACCCCGGGTTCCGCGTCTTGTCGCGTTTTGCCCCCGGCGGCACGAAGATCACCATCCCCTGCCGGGCCCGCGTGAGCAACACGCGGTAGGCGTTCTTCAGATACTGCCGCCGCTCAGGCTTCTTCACGTCGGTCCACTTCGCCCCGCGGAAACTGTGATAGCTCCAGTCGTCGCCCGACCAGCGGAGGTCGGCGTCCCACGTGACGATCGTCCAGTCGAGCTCCAGCCCCTGCACCTGAAACTCCGTCGCCGCGTCTTCCAGATAGAGACTCGACCGCGTGTCTTTCGCCGGGCTCAAAAACCAGTGCACCGGGTCGATGTTTACCCGAATGTCGATCGCGTGGGGCTTCAGTCGCTGGGCGGATGACGAGGCCACGAGCCCCGCCCGCTCCGTGCCCCGCCGCTGCTGACGGATCCATTTTCTTGCGGCCCGCATGCTCCGCGTGAGCACGATGCCGCAGGACGCACCCAAGGCGGACTCGAGCGAGGCGATAGGCAGGGCGGCAACCATGGGGAGCAGGATACCAATCCGAGGGACAACCCTGGTCCGCCGCGGGGCCTTGACGCGGAACGGTACGCATGTACACCATTTGCCAGCGAAGCCCCGGCGGACCTGGCAATGGATGCTTTTCGATTCACCCCGTACTTCCAGCAGGTCGTGCTGCGGAAGCGGCCATATCTGAAGCTGGACTGGTGCATCTACGCGATTGAGAACGCCGCTTACTCCGAGGCCCAGGAAAACAACCGCTGGCGGTTTTGGGCCCAGATCCCGGAACTCGGAAACCGATACCTGCGTGTCGTCACGCTGGACGATAAACTCACGATTCACAACGCGTTTCCCGATCGAGGGTTCCGGCCATGAAGCTCAACTACCACGCCGACACCGACTCGCTCTACATCGAGTTCTCCGAGAGGCCGAGCGTCGACAGCCGGGAGATCTCGGAAGGAGTCGTCGTTGATTACGACGCCGAGGGCCGCGTCGTCGGAATCGATATCGACAACGCCGGGAACAAGATCGACCTCGAGAGGGTGCTGCTCAGCAAACTTCCGGGTGCCGTCGAAACCGAAGCCGCCTAAACCTGCGGCACACCAAGGGCGGCGAGGTACTCGCTCACGCCCTCGTAGAAGCCTGGATTCCGCGTCTTATCCCGCTTCGCCCCCGGCGGGACGAAGATCACCATCCCCTGCCGGGCCCGCGTGAGCACGTTGGCGCCGGGCGCACCAAAGGCGGGCTCGAGCGAGGCGATAGGCAGGGCGGCATCCATGGGAAGCAGGATACCGATC
>JBJTPO010000065.1:0-1307 GCA_046075145.1 Planctomycetota bacterium | reverse complement strand
GTCTGGTGCCGCATCCAGGCGATCACGGCCGCTTCGGCCCGCCGCTCGATCGGAATGCGTTGCGTGCGGGCGACGGTGCCGCTGCCGACGGGGGTGGCATGCGTAGTGACGGCACGGGCAAGCGTCTGGGCTCGCTCGGCGTAGCGACCATGAAAGGCCAGAAACGCCAGGACCGCCGCCTCGAAGTCTTCGACGTATTCGGCCTGCAGCGCCTCGCGGCGTCTCGAGTCGGATTCCCGGCGTTTGGCATAGGCGTCGGTGGATCGCTCGGAGGCCAGCGCTGCCTGAATCTGCTCGATGGTCTTGGCCGGCGCCCAGACGCCGCGGGAGAACACCCGCCGCCCCACCTTCTCCTGCACCAGCCAGAACTCCCCGGCGGCCTTCACGCGCCGCGTCAGGGCCGCGTCACCCGGGGGCAGGAGCGTCCAGCCAGCCGGCACCGGTAGCGTCTGCCCCGCGGGGGTTCGCACCGTGTCGGGCGTGGGACCGGGAAAGAATGCCGCCAGGCCCCTCGCGGCGGCTTCCCCGTCTCCAGACGGCTTGCCCCGGGGTTTCATGGGCGTAGCCCTCGAGTTGGTCGGCGGCCCGGCTGCACACGCAAGGCTCGCCCCTGCTGGGGTACGCTACCGCACCATGGCCCGCGAGCAACCCTATCCCGAGCCGGTCCGGGAATCCGCGTCCGACCAGGCTGACTTCTATCTCGACAACGGCCTGCTCGTCTTCACGGCGGCCTATCATCTCAAACGCGGCTCGTGCTGTGGCTCGGGCTGTCGGCACTGTCCCTACGAGCCCAAGCACGTGGCCGGCAACACGGAGGTGCGGTCATGACCGCCTACGAGGCCGCCGACGAAAATGGACTGGGGGACGCAGACGACTGGGACGACCCAGACGCCGGCGGCGAACTTGACGACACGGACGGTGAACCGACCGTCCCCTGCCCCTATTGCAGGCGTGAGATTCTCGAAGACACACCGCGATGTCCGTACTGCGAGCGCTATCTCTCCGAGGAAGATCGCGACGCCCCACGGAAGCCGGCCTGGATCATCCTGACCGCCCTGCTCTGCCTGGGCGCCGCGGTCTGGTGGATCGTTGCAGCCAAGTGACCATCACACTCAGCCATCAAACCGCGATCAACGCTGAAGTCTGGCCGGCCCGCCGATGAAGAAGAAACCTAAAAAACGTCGCCGGTCAGCCCGCAGGTCACCACACGCCGAGGCGACCTACGTCTGCGACTCGTGCGGCGAGGAGATCGTGGTGCCCGTGGACGTCTCCGCCGGGTCACAGCAGGACTACGTTGAAGACTGCCC
>JBJTPO010000064.1:0-2040 GCA_046075145.1 Planctomycetota bacterium | reverse complement strand
GTGATCGGGACGTCGCCGAGGAACACCTCCACCTCCGGCAGGACGCACTGCGGAATCGGCTCCCGGGCCACGGCGAAGGCGGTGGCGTGGGGCGGATGGCAGTGCACGACGCTGTTGACGTCGGGCCGGTCCTTCATGATCGTGAGGTGGAGCAGGATCTCGCTCGATCGCTTGCGGTGGCCGGCGAGCTGGTTTCCGTCCATGTCGACGATGCACAGGTCGGAGGGCTTCATGAAGCCCTTGGAGATCATCGTCGGCGTGCAGAGCACCTCGTTGGGGCCGAGGCGGAACGAGATGTTACCGTCGTTGCCGGCGGCGAAGCCCTTGGCATAGATCCGGCGGCCGATGTCGCAGATCTCCTCCTTGAGCTGGGCAAGCGTCTTCTGGGGCGTGGCGGCCGCGGCGGGCTGGTAGGCCATGAGGCTTCTCCTTCGGTGGGGTCGAGGTGGATTGGGTGGCTGGTGGTCTTGCTGGCGGCCGCCGCGCGGCGCTTCCTATCGATTCTTGCCCACTTTTCCGGTCGCGGTCGGATGCCGGATGATTCCGGGCGTGACGGTCATGACGGTTCTCCGGCAATGTCGAGCCGATCGAGCAGGGCGGCGACGTAGGCATCCACCGGCTTGTCGGCCGGTCGGAACGGCTGGGCGGCCTCCCCCCCCTCGCTGAAGGCGACGAGCTGCCCCTCCCCCGCCCCGAGATCGTCCCAGGCCACGAGCGGCTCGGCCCGACCGTCGCCGGCGGCCAGATCCGCGGCGGCCAGCGGCACGACGAGCCGAAACACACCGCCGCGGACGGCCGGATGCGGCTCGACGAGCGTGACCGTGCCGATGGTCTTCCCGATCCTCATGGCTCACCTCGGCGGGGACAGTCCCCTGGAGGGGACTGTCCCCTTTCAGAATGTCCTTTGCAGCCGCAGCCGGCGGGCCGGGTGGCGAGGGGAGCCGGGGGCTCCGTCGCCGGCCTGGCTGCCAGATCCGCAGCCATTCGGGAGAGGGCCCCGGCAGGGAATCTGGCCGGATCCACGACGAGCAGGTTGGCGGTGCACTCGACCGCGGCGGCTGCGAGCGTCGCCGGGTCACGGGCCGTCACGGCCCGCAGCGACGCCGACCGATTGGCGAGCACGCAGGCCATCGTGGGCTTGCCCGTGAGCAGGATGCCCCGTCCGCCGTCCCGGGAGGCATGGAGGGCGATGGCGGTCACCACGTCGGCCAGGCCGGTGGTGGGCAACTGCATCGCCCCCGGCACGGCCCGCGCGATCGCCGCCGCTCTCGCCGCCGCGTCGCCGCCGCACTCGGCATGAGCCACGAAGAACGGCACGCCAGCTGCAGCCAGCCGGCTGCCCGCGACCGTCGCCCGCTCGATCACGAGTCCCGTGTCACGGGCATGGTCGCGGGCCGAGGGCGTGAGCACGGCGGCCGCCTCGACGGTCACGCGACCCGTGCCCGCCGGCAGCTTCTCGATCATCGCCACCGAGATCACCCGGCCCGGAAGGGCGACGGCGGCGGCAGGCTGCAAGCCTGCCCCACCTTCCCTACCCATCCGTGGGGCAGACTTGCAGTCTGCCTCAGGCGAGCCTGCCCGCTGAAGAACCCCAGCTGCCTGCGCCGTACCGGCAGGCTGCAAGCCTGGCCCACCGAGCCGGCGCAGCACCTCCGCGACGATGGCCCGGACAGCCTCGGCATCGACGACGGTGGTGGATGGGGTGGACATGGCGTGGGCAGTGGTCGGAGATCAGGCAGGGGTCACGGGTCGACGAGTCCGATCGTGCCCCAGCGGGCGGGCGTCGTCTCGCTTTTCAGAACGTCGCGGAGCATCCGACCGTCGCTGGTGATCACGACGAGGTCGCCCGCGGCCGCGGACAGCGTGTCGATCACCAGCTGCGGGTCTCCGTCTGGCGTCGTGCGGTCGGCCATGAGGGGCTGCCCCACGAGCAGCCGCGCGCCGGCCAGCGACGGGTGTTTCACCGTCGCGGTCGCGGTGCCGATGATCCGGGCGAGTTGCATGGGTTGTTCTGAGACCGGGAGGTCAGGAGGCGTCGGG
>JBJTPO010000063.1:0-1694 GCA_046075145.1 Planctomycetota bacterium | reverse complement strand
GCTCGCTCCATGCCAGCTTCGCTTCGGCATCCTGCCTGCGCTCGCTGCCAAGGCCGGCTCCATTGGCATGGGCCACCCCTCGCGGTCCAAGGAGGTGGTGGCACAATCGCTCATGGCACGGGGGTCCAGAGGCTGCCGAAGCCGGGGGAGTAGTGGAAGGGGCCGCGGGGGCTGAAGACGTAGCCGCGGACGTCCCTGGAGAAGCCGTGGAAGCTGTTTCGCCAGTAAAGCCAGGTGTAGGGCTGGTCCTCCCAGAGGAGTTCCTGGATCCGGGCGTACTTCTCGGCCCGCTTGGCCCGGTCGACCTCCGTGCGGCCCTCGATGAACAACCGATCGACTTCGGGATTGGAGTAGCTGCCGAAGTTGCGGCCCTCGCCGGTGGCCCAGATGTTGGAGGAGGTGTCGGGGTCGGCGCCGGCGCCCCAGCCGCCGAACGACGCGTCAAACTTCTTCTCGAGCAGCAGCTGCTGCAGGACGGTGAACTCCGTCGGTTTGACGTTCACGCGGACGCCGATCCGCTCCAGGCTCTGCTGCAGGAGCGTGCAGATCTCGAGCGCGATCGGCTGCTGGCTCGAGAGCACCGTGAACTCGAAGGGCACGCTCACCCCGTCGATCTCCTTGTCCCGGATCCCGTCGTTGTCGCGATCGATCCAGCCCGCTTCGTCGAGCAGCGCCTCGGCCCGGTCGAAATCCTGCCGGTAGGGCTCGACGGCCTTCTTCGTGGCCATCCAGGCAGAGGGATGGAAGCAGCCCGTGCAGGGCGTGTAGAGGCCGCGGCAGATCGTGTCCAGCATCCGCTCGTGGTCGAAGGCGTGGCCCATCGCCCGGCGGACGCGGCGGTCGGAAAAAAACGGGCTCTTCGTGTTCCAGCCGAAGTGGAAGGAGACCCACTCCGGGGCCGTGGCCTTGGTGTTCCGGGCGTAGAAGTCGGCGTCGGTGGTCTGCGTGGTCCACTGCTCCGGCGTGAGGACCATCTCGTCGATCTCCCCCTTCTTGAGCGCCAGGAGCGCTGTGTTGGGATCCTCCAGGATCCGGAACCGGATCTCGGCGAAGAAGGGCTTGTCCCGCACTCGCTTGCCGCCGACGGTGTGCCAGCTCTCGCGGGCCTTGAGCACGATCTCCTGGCCGCGGATCCGCGACACGAGTTCGTAGACGCCGCCGCAGACCGGCTTGGCCTCGAGCGCGACGTGGCGGGCGCTGTCCTTGAGGGTGGTGTCCTGCTCCCAGGTCTCACCGTAGACGTGTCGGGGGATGACCGGGAAGTTGATGTTCCAGACGTTGGTGGCCAGCGGCTCCTTGTGGAAGAAGACGAGCGTGCGGTCGTCGTACGCATGGACGCCGCGGAGCTGGTCGGTGCCGCTGCGAACCGCGGGCACGGGCACCCGCTCGTCCATGATCAGCCGGTAGCTGAAGGCCACGTCGTGGGCCGTGATCGGCCGGCCGTCGCTCCAGACGAGATCGCCCCGGAGCACGACCTTGTCGAGCATTCCGTCGACGCTCGTCTGCCAGGTCTCGACCGTCTCGGCGGCGGCGAAGGGGTCGAGGCGGCGATCGAAGGAGAACAGCCCGAAGCCGGTCAGGCCGAGCACGTCCTGCTCGGCCGACGAACTCGCCAGGATCGGGTTGGTGCTGTTGAGATCGACCGGCAGATGGCGGTCGATTCGGGCGGCATAGTCGGCCTGCCCCGGAGCCGG